>NZ_JBEYSL010000630.1:0-3334 GCF_040642735.1 Micromonospora sp. NPDC047753
TCTCCTCGTACGCGTAGAACGGTCGGTACGGCACCTCCACCGCGGCCCAGTAACGCCGCCGTTCCGCTTCGGTCATGCCGGCCGGCAACCCGGCGAACCGCCGCATGGCCAGCAGGCGACCCGCCTCGGCCCGCTCCTTTTCGGCCTGGTCGACCCGCATCGGCACCGGAAGGACCCGGATGTCGCGCCGCCGGTACCGGTCCCGGACCGAGTGCGCCACCCGGGCCGCGCCGTCGATGCCCTGGTCGCTGAGGCTGAAGCAGTCGACAAGGGTGTCCGGTAGGTGCAGGGTGCAGATGTCGGCGACGTCGCTGAGCCCCGTCCGGCTGTCGATCAGGGTGAAGTCGTACTGGCGCTTCATGTCCGCCCGCAGCGCCTCGAAGAACTGCGCCCCACCCAGCCGGTTGTAGAAGTTGTCCCAGTCCAGCCCGCTCACCGAGACGGCGTAGTCGCTGTTCTGCCGGCCGGCGGAGAGGAAGTCGAGACCACCGCCGCCGGGGAAGTTCCAGCGCAGCGAAAACGCGTGCCGCCCGACCCGGGCGTACTGCTCCATCCAGCGGTCCGGTCGGTCGTCGACCCGGGTGGTCTCCCACTCGTAGTCACGGATCATGTCGATCACACCGCTGGTGCCCTGGATCGCCTCGGCGTCGAGGAACGGATGGAAGAAGCGGTGCAGACCGGGTGACTCGAGGTCCCAGTCGGCGACGAGCACTCGACGGCCGCTGGCGGCCAGGATCCAGGCCACGTTGGCGAGCGCCATCGTCCGACCCGTTCCCCCCTTGAACGAGTAGAAGGTGACGACCTGGCCTTCGCGATCGTTGTTCATCCGTCTTCCCCGGAGGGACGCGGTGGGCCCGGATCATCAGGCGGGGACGCGGGGTCGGTCGAGCCGGCGGCGGGCAGGCCGTCACGCAGGCTCGGCACCGGCTCCGGCTGTGGCTCGAAGGAGACGACCGGGCCGTACTTGAGGAACTGCCGGCGCGCCTCGGTGACCAGCGCGGGCATCAGGTCGACGAACTCCGGCATGCTGCACGCGCGCTTCACCTGGGGCAGCCCGGCGTCGTGCAGCAACTCGGTCACCTCGGTGGCCCAGCGGGTGGCGTTCTGGCTGTCCTCGTCGTCGGTGACCACCAACGGCACGACCCACTGCCGCAGGCCGTGCAGCATGCGGGCGAGCACCGCGGCCGCGGCTGGCGCCGCCGCGATCCACGGGTCGACAAGCAGCACGGCCGGCCGCCGGTCGAGCAGCGCGGAGGCCTGCGCGAAGTCCTCGGTACGGGCCGAGAGCCCGAGCCGCTCGGCGGTGCTGGCCGCGTACTCGGCGGCGGGTAGCTGCTGGCGGCGCCCGTACGGCCGCCAGAGCCGGCCGCTGGAGGCGTAGCCGGAGGGGTCGCGATCGTTTGGCAGTCGGTCCCGGGTCGGAGCCAGGACGGCCACGACGAAGTCCGGGTCGGTCGGCGCCGGGCGGACGACCTCGTCCAGGCCGGGTGCCCTGGACGGGCCGATCGGTTGTCGCTCGGCGGTGTGCACGATCCGGCTCGCCAGGCGGCTCAGCAGCAGCTCGTACTGCGCTCGGTAGGGGGCCAGCATGCAGAACGCGCGCAGGCCGTCGGCAGCGTATTCCGGGACGTCCCGGCCCAGGTCCAGGGCGCCATCCAACTCCGGATGGGCCTCCCACGGCGGGAACGGGATCCACAGCACCGGAGTGAGGTGGCCGGCGGTGACCCGGGCCGGCCCGGTGGCGGCCAACCGGGCGCGGAAGGACTCCTGCTCCCCCAGCGCCCAGGGGCGACTGAAGTAGCCGGGTGAGTAGAGCGGGACGAAGACCTCGGCGTCACCGAGCGCCTCGGCGAGGGCCGCCTTCCAGTCGGCGCCCAACGGGATGTGCTGGTCGAAGAAGCCGATCCGCATGCCGGCGACGGGTCGAGCCTGACGCCGCACCTCGTCGGTCAGGTCGGCGAAGAACTGGCCGACCCAGACGTCGGCGCCGGCACGGGCGCCCGGCGGCGGCGCCGAGTGGGCGTAGCTCAGGAAGAAGTACGTCCCTCGCGCTCCCGGTCGACGCCGGTCCGTCGGCGGGCTCACTCCTGCTCCTCGGCGAACCTGTTGCGCAGCTCGTCCACGCTCTCCGGCACCCACGGCTCGACCAGGTACGAGCGGTGGATGGCCACGATCCGCTGCGCGAGCCGCCAGACGACCGCCCGGTACACGTTCTCCCACCGCATGGTCAGCAAGCCATGGACCCCCTCCCGCTGGTGGTGCACCGCGATGTCGGGATCCGGCAACGCGGTCGCGGAGAAGCGCTGGACGTCGCGGAGCACCCGAGGCAGTACCACGCCGTTCGTCGGCAACCAGGTGACGGGCACGATCGCCGTCTCGTGGGGCGAGGCCGAGCTGCGCCGCGGGGTGATTCGTCGGCGGGAGAACGCGTCCCACTCCCGGCCGCACGAGGCACTGCCGAGCAGCGCCCTGGACACCAGCGGAACGAAGACCTGGCAGGTGCCGGCGGCGTGGAGCAGCTCTGGGCTCCAGCGATCCCCGTCCTCGATGGAGGTGTCCAGGAAGCCGGCGTTCATTCCGGTCACCGGGCCAACCAGTTCGCTGACGTGGACGGAGAGGTCTTCGAAGAAGCGGGAGACGTGCTCGGCGGTTTCGCCGGTCGCGCGGGCGACCAGCGCTCGTGAGCAGCTGATGAAAAAGAGTGGGGCGCGTGCGCTGGAGGGTGCGTCCACAGTGATCACCGTCGCCCCTCCGCCTTCCACCGCGGTCGGAACATCAGCGTAGTCCCCGCCTCACCGTTGAGCTGCCAGCCGGTTCGTGGCGAACCAGGCAGTCGCGAAGTCGACAGTGGATCGTGCCGGCAGCAGGCGCGCACCGGCCCGCCCCACCCGACTGTGGCGCACCAACGGCGTTCCGTCGAGCTCGGCACCGACCTGTGGGAAGTCCCGGTCGTCCAGGTCGAGGGCCCGGAAGTCGAGGCGGACCCGCCGCCCGTCGACAAGCCGGAAGCAGTGGTAGTCACGCTCCGGCGGCGGCACCGGCAGGCGGTACTCGGCCAGGTGCAGTGCGCTGCACGCCTCGTAGCCGAGGCCGAGCAGCAGGATCTGCCCGTCCGCCGCGTAGAGCTCGCCCATCGGTGAGCGCTCCCCGAGGTGGCAGGTGAGGTCGTGGCCGTCGGTGAGCTGCCGGGCCCGCGGGCCGAGCGCGGCGAACGAGGTCTGCGGATGGTCGCTGCGCACGGCACCGGGGGCACACCGGACGTACTCGGCGAGCGCCCCCATCCGCTGCGAAGGGGTGGTCCGGCGGTCCCAGCCCGGCAGCGCTGCCTCGTACC
>NZ_JBEYSL010000631.1:0-3318 GCF_040642735.1 Micromonospora sp. NPDC047753
GATGCCGTTCCCGTGGGCCTCAACGTGGCACTTCCCACCTACCGCGACTTCCACAGTCAGGTCATGACCGCGATTCCCGATGCGCACACCTGCGGGACGAGGCACGAGGTTGATGTGTGTCCGCAACAGCAGGAGTACGCACGGAGCCGAATCAACAGACTGATCGCCAGCCAGTTACCGGCAGACGAACGGGACCTGGTCCAGGACATCGAGCGCTCCGACAATGGCTGCCTCGTCGTCCTCGGCGCGGCTGGCGCGGTCGGCGGCCTCTTCGTCTTTGCTGCCGGCTTCACGAACAAGGGGCCGTCCTGGACCTATCCCGGCCTCGTGCTCACCGTGGTTGCCGCGATCATCTCCTTCCCGGCACTACGTCTCCTGGCGGCAGCGGCGCCCTACCGCGTCTGGGGGGCTCTGCTGTACGGCTACGGCAAACTGCTCGACCAGACGCGGCCGCTGCACATCCTCCGGTGGGTGGCGGCGGTCCTCTTCGTCATCGGTGGCCTGTTCGACCTGCTGGCCTCGTGACGACTGCTTGCGCCGCCAGAATGTGGGCCGAGCCCCACTGCGGCATTCAGCGTCGTTAGGCTCCAGCGAGGAGGTGGGCTCGTGACCGCGGCAGAGCAGAACGAGACGGTCGAGGACAGCCCCGTCGGCTGGGTCGCCAGCCACATCCGGCGCTACGTGCGGCGCGGCAAAGCACCCCGCCTGGCACCTGAACCTGAGCGCCGACCCGTCGGTGGAGATCCAGGTCGGCGCGGAGCGGATCACCGGTCGGGCCCGGACCGCCACCGGCGAGGAGCGCGTCCGGCTGTGGCCGGTGATGACGAAGGTCTTCCCCACGTACGCCCGCTACGCGAAGGAGACCGACCGAGAGATCCCTGTCGTCGTCATCGAACGCACCGCCGATCGATGACGGTGAGTGCTGCGGCACGCTAGGGTGACGGAAGGTAACCACCCCACTCCGGCGAGGAGGACCGTCGTGCGCCGCATCATCACCGCCATCGCACTACTCGGGCTGTCACTTTCCATCGTGCTGGCGCCGACGCCGGCAAGCGCGGCAAGCAGCGTCGACGTCACGTCCGCGACCCTGGTCGCCCGCGGCGTCGCTGTGGACATCACCCTCACCGTGACCTGCCCAGCCGGCCTGTCCGGCGCGACCGAGCTGATCGTCCGGCAGCGGTCTGGCGACAGGGTCGCCTACGCGGGTGGCTGGGCGCCCCTCAACAGCTGCACCGGCGAGCCGCAAGCCGTGACCGGGAGAGCGTGGGTGCAGCCCGACGGGCTGGTCCTCCACAAGGGTGTCGCGCTGATCAGCGGCGGATTCGAGTTGTGCAACCAGGACGTCTGCGACTACCCGAACTTCGAGCAGACGTTCCGCATCACCCGTTGAAGCGCGGCCAAACCATCGCCGCAGGACGCCGCCGGGGAACCCAATGATCAAGTGATGAGAAGTAGGTCAGAACCACTTCCGACACCTACTTCTCATCACCTGATCACTGCCGCCGGAGCGAACAGCCGAACCCGGCAGCGATGACGGGATCAGTTTCCCAGCGCTCGCACCTTGGCGATCGTCTCCTGCACGTGCTGCTTGGCCGGGTCGCCACCCTGCGACGCCTGCGCGAGCGCCTGACGGTACGAATCGATCATGCCGACCAGCGGACCGGCGGCCACACCCTCCAGCGCGCCGGCGACGAGTGCTCGCGCCTCGGCGGCGTCCTGTGCTGCCGCTGCGGTCTTGGCCTTCGCCTCGTCCAGCTTCTGCGACGCCGCCGCCAACCTCGCGATGATCTGTGCTGCGCTCACGCGCACCTCCCCGTGGTCGACCATCGCCTCCACCACCGCACCGGCGGAGACCACATGGGAGCGTACGAGATTCGCGCACCCAGCGCGACGGAACGCGACCAGACCTTGGACAGTTTCCGTTAGCTCACAACGGAAACTGTCCGTTAATGGCCTGGCGAACGACGATGACCGAAACCTCGTGCTGACGGCACAGCTCAGAGGGTCGAGGGCAGCTTGTCTCCCGGCGCAAGTTCGCCGGACTTGATTTGAGCGCGGATGCCGTCGGCAAGCGGCGATCCCGAGCTCGGGGACCACGCCCGAGTGCGAGGCCTCCTAGACTCGGTGACAGCTTGCCGAGGGAGTGACGGGGTTTGACGGTTCAGAGGACAGACACAACATCGGCTCGTCGTGGTCGCCGGGCTCGCGTCATTGGCCTGTCCGGCGCTCTCCTCGGGCTTCTCGCCCTCCTGCTGGCCGTCGCCGTCGCGACCGGTGACGGGCAGAGCATCCTCAGCAGCCTTCAGTCGTCGTCGGCAACAGCCGCGCCCAGTCCGAGTCCGGCGTCTCGGGCAGCGCTCTACCGGTCCTGCATCGCCAAGATCCATGGCGATGACGCGTTGGTCTACTTCCGACGGGAGATCCCCGAGGGCCGGTGGGGGGAACCGCTGCGGGGCACTGCCTCGACGACCAGTGAGCCGTACGTGCTGTGGATCTTCGACGCTCAGTGTGAACCGCACCGGGCGATCGAGGTGGGACGGGCCAGCAGTCGCACGTTCAGGGCCGAGGTGGGTCAGGTCTGGTACTACGCCGAGGCGTCGGCGGGGCCTCCCGCCGATGACTGCTCCTGCCGCGTCTTCAGCCCTTCGACCAGCGGCACCGAGCAGGAATTCAGCGACGAAGGCGGCGTCATCTACCACCTGGACTGATCCGTGCCCAACAGTCGGCGCCCCTGTGCGGTGACGACCAGTCGCCACTCCAGGTCGGTCATCAGCGCAGACCGCGGACCAGCAGCAGATACGCGCAGTAGGCCATCGGCACCACCAGGAAACAGATCAGGAACCCGAGCGGCAGATATCGCGGCGGGGTGCCGGCGACCATGGCCGGCCGCCCCCAGCGGCCCAGCACCAGGTAGCCGCCGAAGAACGCCACCGCCGGCAACCCCGCGCAGATCCACGCGCCGAGGGTGAACCCGTCCACCAGGCCGACCCCGGAGGCGAGCACCAGCATCAGCACGAGCACCCCGGCCGCCGCGCCGCACCCGGCGTAGACGGCGACCGCCCTCGCCAGCGGCGACCACGTCGGCAGTAGCGCCGGCCGCTGGGCCAGCAACTCCGCCTGCTGCCCGTGCCGGTCGGCCTCGTCGGCCATCCGCCGGGCCAGCTCCAGCTCCATCGCCGGGTCGGCCGCGGCCGGGGTCGGTTCGCTGGTGACCGGCCGACCGGGCCTGCTGACGGCGATCCGCTGGCCGCAGGATGCCGTGCGCCAGGTCGAGCCAGGACTGGGCGTCCCGGATCGGCACGAAGATCCGGCGACAGG
>NZ_JBEYSL010000632.1:0-3313 GCF_040642735.1 Micromonospora sp. NPDC047753
GTGTGGCGTGCCCGGGCCGGGCGGCGCGGGCCAGCTCCTGCGCGTACTCGGCAGCCGCCGCCTCGGGGTCGTTGCCGGCCGGGCCGTCCGAGGCCCCCGGGATGATTACGACCGGGACTTGTCCTGCTTCCAGGAGAGCGGGCCCGGCAGGTCGACCCGGTGCGCACGGGCCTTGGAGTTCCAGGACCAGCGACCGATCTTGATGCTCCACGAGGAGAAGCCGTTCTCGGTGAAGTTCAGGATGATCGGACCGTACTTCTTGCGCTTGCGAAACATGAGGCCCATCGGAGGTCTCCCCTCGTCACCGTTCCCTGCCGTGTCGAGATCGAACATTCCCGAACCGGCGGCTTTTGAAACCCTCTCGCCGTCCGTCCTGGACGGTCGCCCGGCGGGCATCGCAATCTCTATCCAACAGATAGGTGTTGCGGCACGGTAAACGCTGGCCGGGGTGCTTCGTAACATCGGCAGCGATAGAAGTCTCATCTTCTGGAAGGCCGTTGACCGCTCGTTCCGATCCCGGGCAGCATGGGGTCATGTCGCAGCGGGATGAGCTTCTCCTCACCGCTCGTGTGCACGTCGACCTGGTCCGGCACGCGAGCGCGCTCTGTTGAGCTGACCGGTCCATCCGGCTCGGCTCCAGCGCCGCACTCCCACCGCCCGCCCGCTCAACGCGGAGCAGCGTGCCCGCACGCCCTCATCCGGGCGTCCCCGCTTCCATCCTGGACAGATCAGGAGACTCCTCATGTCCCCACCCCGTCGTGCCATTCTGCGTACCCTCGCCGCCGTTGCCGCGCTGGTCGCGCTCACCGCCACCGCCGGCTGCGGCGGTGACGCGGCAGCCGACGGCGCCCAGGCCAGCGAGCTGCGCTACCAGGGCTCGGTCGGCCAGGTCACCCTCCCCGAACTCGCCGCCGACCTCGGCTACCTCGGCGACGTCAAGCTCAACTGGATCGGCAACGTCACCGGCGGTCCGCAGGACATCCAGGCCACGGCCACCGGGCAGAGCGACTTCGGCGGCGCGTTCAACGGCGCCATCGTCAAGCTCGCCGCCGCCAACGCCCCGATCACGGCCGTGGTCAGCTACTACGGCTCGGACGCGCACACCTTCCAGGGCTACTACGTGCTCGACGACAGCCCGGTCCGCGGCCCCCGTGACCTGATCGGCAAGAAGGTCGGCATGAACACCCTCGGCGCGCACGCCGAGGCCGTGCTCAAGACCTGGCTCGCCCGTGGCGGGCTCACCCCCGCCGAGATCAAGCAGGTCGAGCTGGTCGCCCTGCCACCTGTCAACACCGAGCAGTCGCTGCGGCAGCGGCAGATCGACGTCGCGGTGCTCGGTGGGGTGATCCGGGACAAGGCGGTCGCCGGTGGCGGCATCCGCACCATCTTCACCGACTACGAGCTGCTCGGCGCCTTCAGCGGCGGCACCTACGTCTTCCGCGACGACTTCATCAAGCGCAACCCGGAGACCGTCAAGGCGTTCGTCACCGGGGTCGGCAAAGCCATCGAGTGGGCCCGCACCCAACCCCGGGAGACGGTGGTCGCCCGGATGCGGGACATCATCGGCAAGCGTGGCCGCAACGAGGACCCGTCGCTGGTCGCGTACTGGAAGAGCAGTGGCGTCGCCGGCCGTGGCGGTGTGATCGGCGAGCAGGAGTTCGCCACCTGGATCGACTGGCTCGCCGCCGAGGGCGAGCTCAAGGGCGACCGTCCGAAGCCCGGCGACATCTACACCAACCGGTTCAACCCCTTCGTGGACGGGGGGAACGCGTGAGCACCGACAAGATCCTCTTTGATCGCGTGAGCAAGACCTTCCCGGTCCGCGCCAGCCGGCGTGGTGGCGCCGGCGCGGTCACCGCGCTGGACGAGGTCACCCTCGGGGTACGCCCCGGCGAGTTCCTGGTCGTCGTCGGCCCCAGCGGCTGCGGCAAGTCCACGTTGCTCGACCTGCTCGGCGGGCTCACCGAGCCGACAGCGGGACGGGTGCTCGTCGACGGTCGGTCCGTCACCGGTCCGGGCCTGGACCGGGGCATCGTCTTCCAGCAGTACGCGTTGCTGCCCTGGCGCACCGCCGCCGGCAACGTCGCGTTCGGCCTGGAGGCCAAGGGGGTGCCCCGCGCCGAGCGCGCCGCCCTGATCGAGCACCACCTCGACCTTGTGGGCCTGCGCGGCTTCGCCGACCGCTACCCGCACGAGCTGTCCGGCGGGATGAAGCAGCGGGTGGCCATCGCCCGCAGCCTCGCGTACGACCCGGACGTGCTGCTGATGGACGAGCCGTTCGCCGCCCTGGACGCGCAGACCCGCGACTCGTTGCAGGACGAGCTGGTGCGCATCTGGGCCCGCACGGGCAAGACCATCGTGTTCATCACCCACGGCATCGACGAGGCCGTCTACCTGGGTCAGCGGGTGGCGGTGCTGACGTCCCGGCCCGGGCGGCTCAAACAGGTCATCGACATCGACCTCGGCGACCGGGACGCTGTCGAGGACGTGCGTTCCACCGACGCGTTCCGCCACCACCGCCACCAGATCTGGACCCTGCTGCGGGACGAGGTGCGGGCCGCCCAGGCAGCCGAGAGCGCCACCGGCAGCCGCACCGCCCACACCGGAACAGTTGGTGCTCGTACTCCCGTCGTCGCCGGAGCGGACGCGCGGCGCGCGGCGCCGGCGGCGGCCCACACCGAGGAGGCCCGCGTTGGTTGACATCGCCGAACGTCCCACCCGGCTGGCGGTCCCGACGGCAGTGCCCGACGCGGTGGCCGCCGTCGGACCCGGTGCCGGTGGCCTTGCCGGTCGGCTGCTCGGCGTGGGTGGAAAGGCGCTGCACCGCAGCGTCGCGATTCTCGCGCTGGCCGCGATCTGGGAGGGCGCACCCCGGCTCGGGCTGGTGGACCGGGTCTTCCTGCCGCCGCTGTCGGAGGTGCTGGTGGCCTGGTGGGAGTTGCTGCGCAGCGGGCAGCTCGCCGAGCACGTGGGCGCGAGCCTCACCCGGTCGTTGGCCGGGCTCGGCCTGGCGGTGCTCACCGCCATCCCGCTCGGGCTGCTGATCGGCTGGTACCGGCCGCTCGCCGAGTTGCTCAGCCCGCTGCTGGAGGTGTTCCGTAACACCGCCGCGCTGGCCCTGCTGCCGGTGTTCGTGCTCATCCTCGGCCTGGGGGAGACCTCCAAGATCGCCCTGGTGCTGTACGCGTGCTCCTGGCCGATCCTGCTGAACACCATCGCCGGGGTGAAGGGCGTCGACCCGCTGCTGATCCGGTCGGCCCGCTCGATGGGGCTCAACCACCTGCGGCTGTTCCAGAAGGTGATCCTGCCGGCC
>NZ_JBEYSL010000633.1:0-3309 GCF_040642735.1 Micromonospora sp. NPDC047753
GAGGCCGAGGCGGGCGTGCTGAGCACCCGGATCTCCGGCGGCCAGGCCATCTACGCCGGCGGGGGCGGGCGTTGCTCGCTCGGCTTCAACGTGCGCAGTGGCAGCACCTACTACTTCGTGACGGCTGGGCACTGCACCAACATCTCGGCCAGCTGGTACTCGAACTCCGGCCAGACCTCGCTGATCGGCACCCGTACCGGCACCAGCTTCCCGGGCAACGACTATGGCATCGTGCGGCACAGCAACTCGGCCAACGCCGCCGGCAACGTCTCCCTCTACAACGGCAGCTTCCGCGACATCACCGGCTCCGGTAACGCCTCCGTCGGCCAGTCGGTGCAGCGCTCCGGCAGCACCACCGGCCTGCGCAGCGGCTCGGTGAACGCCACCAACGCCACGGTGAACTACGCCGAGGGTTCGGTCTCCGGTCTGATCCGCACCAACGTCTGCGCCGAGCCGGGCGACAGCGGCGGCTCGCTCTTCGCCGGCGGCACCGCCCTGGGTATGACCTCCGGTGGTAGCGGCAACTGCCGCACCGGTGGCACCACCTACTTCCAGCCCGTCACCGAGGCCCTGAGCCGCTACGGCGTCAGCGTCTTCTGATCCACGCACCGCTCGCGGGCCGCCGGAACACTCCGGCGGCCCGCGTCGCGTTGACAGCCACCGAACACGATGACGCTCAGCCGGGCCCGGACGGTCCCGGTAGACGCCGGGAGACCAGCACGGCGGCCAGCGGTACGCCCGCCTCGGCGGCCGCCGCCAGCCGTTCGGTCAGCCCGATCCATGCTCCGTCGGTGAAGAGCTCGGCGGCGAACCAGCCGACCAGCGCGAGGAGGACCACCGCCGCCGCGAGCGCCAGCGGGCGTACGAAAGCCGGAGCGTGGCGGTGCTCCCGGTCGAGAGACGGCCTCGCGCGACGCGGCACCGCCAGGGCCGGCCAGACGGCCAACGCCCCGAACGCCACACCGGCGGCCACGGCGTGGGTCGTCGAGTCACCGGTCGGGCGCTGCGGGAACGCGCCCACGACCAGGGTCGCCAGCCCGCCCAGTGCGAGTAGCGCTCGGCCCGCCGGTGCGGCGCTGACCAGGCCGAGCGCGGTCGTCAGGTGGCAGAGGCCCAGGCCGACCAGCCCGACCGTCATGATCCAGCGATGGTCCGCACCCGTGGCGGCGAGCGCGCTGATGGTCTGCCGCACCGGGTCGAATCCGTCGGGCTGGGCAGCCTGCGCCAGGGTCCAGCCGCCGACAAGGAACAGTGGTGCGCCGCCGGCTGACAGCAGGGCCCAACGGGGAGCGGTGGACATCGGGCGATCGTAACGATGCGAGACCGGCGCTGCTTCCGGGCCGCATGCTCGGGCTGACCGGCCGCCGGTTCGGACGCTCGAACAGGCCCGGGCGCCGGAAAGATCAGACGGGCCGGCGACTCACGGCAGCCGGTCGGGGCGCCCGGAAGCAGGCCCGCTCGGTGGTCCGAGGGGATCAGGGGGTACGACGCCGATGCTCGGCAGGTCCGGGCCGACGCGTACGGTGCCGCCGGTCGACCAGGCGAGGTGTGCCCGCCGGGCGGAGAGGACCGCCAGCAGCGGCCAGAGGGAGACCGCCACCGCCGTCACCCGCTCGGCCAACCCCGTGCGGGAGCCACTGGTCACCTCGAACGCGCACCAGCCGAAGAGCGCGAGCAGCACGAGCGTGGCGCTCAGCCCGACCGCCCGGCGGAACGCCCAGGGCGGCTCCGGTCGGGTGGGGTGCTCGGTGTCGTGGCCGCGCGGCAGCCGCAGTGCCGAGCCGGCCGGCCAGAGCACCAGGGCGAGAACGGCCACCGTCGCCGCGACGCCGTGGCTGAGTGAACCGCCGACCGGCGGCCGGGGAAAGGCGACGAGCGCGATGGTGGCCACCCCACCGATCGCGAGCAGGAAGCGGCTGGGCAGCCCGGCCGCGTGCAGGACGGCGGCGACCGACAGGTAGCAGCAGCCGAGCAGCACTAGGGCCACCACCATGATCCACGCGTCGGTGGCGTCCTGTCCTGCCAGCTCGCTGATGGTGTCCCGGACCGGGTCGTACCCGACGGGCTGTCGAGCCTCCGCCACCGTCCAACCGGCCACCAGCAGCACGGGTGCCGCCGCCGCCGTGGCGACGGCCCAGTTCGGTACGGGCCGCATTTCGCCACGTTAACCGGCTCGCCTGCCGGGGGAGTCGGGTTCGCCGGTCCACCCCACCAGCGAATCGTGCCGGCCTGCCGGGTGCCCGGAGGCGGGGCGGCCACCCCTGACAGAATGCGGGTGAGGACTGTTCCACGATGAGGAGTTGCCAGCCGTGATCCGTACCCACAATGCCGGAAGCCTGCGCGCCGCGGACGCCGGCTCGACGGTGACGCTCGCCGGCTGGGTGGCCCGCCGCCGCGACCACGGCGGGGTCATCTTCGTCGACCTGCGCGACGGTTCCGGTGTTGTCCAGGTGGTGTTCCGCGAGGAAGACGCGCACGCGCTGCGCAACGAGTTCTGTGTGAAGGTCGTCGGTGAGGTGACCCGCCGACCGGCCGGCAACGAGAACCCGGAGCTGCCCACCGGTGAGGTCGAGGTGACCGTCGTCGAGCTGGAGGTGCTCTCCGAGGCGGCGCCGCTGCCGCTGCCGGTGGACGACCAGATCGAGGCCGGCGACGACATTCGACTCCGGTACCGCTACCTGGACCTGCGTCGCAGCGGCCCGGCGAACGCGCTGCGGCTGCGCTCGCGCGCCAGCCAGCTGGCCCGGGGCGTGCTGCACGAGCGGGACTTCCTGGAGATCGAGACCCCGACGCTGACCCGCTCGACTCCGGAGGGCGCCCGCGACTTCCTGGTGCCGGTGCGCCTTCAGCCCGGCAGCTGGTACGCGCTGCCGCAGTCGCCGCAGCTGTTCAAGCAGCTGCTGATGGTGGGCGGCATGGAGCGGTACTACCAGATCGCCCGCTGCTACCGCGACGAGGACTTCCGCGCCGACCGGCAGCCGGAGTTCACCCAGCTCGACATCGAGATGTCGTTCGTGACCGAGGACGACGTGATCGACCTTGGTGAGGCGATCGTCTCGGCGCTGTGGAAGGACCTGGCCGGGCACGAGATCAGCCGTCCGATCCCGCGGATCACCTGGCACGACGCGATGGCACGGTACGGCTCGGACAAGCCGGACCTGCGCTACGGCGTCGAGCTGACCGAGCTGACCGAGTACCTGCGCGGCACCGAGTTCCGGGTCTTCGCCGGGGCCATCGACGCGGGCGGGTACGTCGGCGCGGTGGTGATGCCGGGCGGCGCGGCGCAGAGCCGCAAGGAGCTGGACGGCT
>NZ_JBEYSL010000634.1:0-3305 GCF_040642735.1 Micromonospora sp. NPDC047753
GTCCTGGTGCATCTCGGTGCCGATGCCGTGCCCGCCGTACCCGTCGACGATGCCGTACCGGCCGCCCTTGCGGACGGCGGTCTCCACAGCGTGCGCTGGACATGGAGGTAGAGCGACTTGGCGATCGACGACAGCCAGGGGTTTCCGCTGATCTGGAGGATGCGCAGGTGCAGCGTGCTGTTCAGCTCGGCGACCCGGGCCAGGTCGTGGCGCTGCGTCGCCTCGCGGCCCTGGTCGAGCAGGGCGCGCAGGGACGCCACGTCGGCCGCTGTGGCCCGCTCGGCGGCCAGCCGGGCGGCCAGCGCTTCCAGTCGCTCGCGCACGGCGAACATGTCGGTGATGGTCCCGCTGCTCGGTGAGGCGACGACCGCTCCCCGGCGGGGGAGGATCACGACGAACCCCTCCGCCTCGGCGACGCGCAGCGCCTCCCGGACGGGGTTGCGGGAGACGCCGAAGTCCTCGGCGAGCCGGTCCTCGGTCAGCCGTTCCCCGGGCAGGTAGTCGCCGTCGATGATGGCGGTCCGCAGGGCGGCGAGGACCTGATCGCGGAGCGGCAGGTGTTGCGCGCCGAGCTTGTCCCGTAGGTCTTCAGCCACCTGGTCGCCTCTCCGTGAACGTGTCCGCACAAAGTGTATACGAAGAACAATTACCGGAAGGCGGCAGACAGTGTCGAGCACAGCGCCCCGCGTCACCCGCCCCCACGTCACCCCACCCCGGGACGAGCGCCTGCTGCGGCGACGGCACGCGCTCGTCGTCGTCCTCACCTTCCTCACCGGGAGCGCCGACGCTCTCGGCTTCCTCGCCCTCGGCGGCGCCTTCGCCAGCGTGATGACAGGCAACATGGTCCTGCTCGGGCTCTCGGCCGGCCGAGGTGAAGCCGACCTGGCTCTGACGTCGGGCTGCGCCATCGTCAGCTTCATCGTCGGTGTCCTCGCCGGCGCCCGCGTCGTCGGCTCGGCGCAGCCCGACGATCCGGTCTGGCCCCGGCGGGTCACCTGGGCGCTGGTCCTGGAGCTGTCGGTGTTCGTGGTGTTCGCCGTCGTCTGGGAGGTCACCCTGCACACCCCCGACGCGGGTGTCCACCTGGCGCTGCTGATGCTGTCAGCTGTCGCGCTGGGCGTGCAGAGCAGTGCGATCCAGCGCTTCGGGGTGTCCGGCCTGTCCTCCACGTACCTGACCGGCACGCTCACCAGCCTGATCGCCGGGGTCGCCGCGCGCAGCCCGTGGACCAGCCTGCGTCCCAAGGCCCAGGTGCTGCTGGCCCTCATGGTCGGCGCGGCGGTCGGCGCCCTGGTCGCCCTGCACCTGCCGGTCGTCGCCCCGGCCCTGCTGATCGTGCCGCTGGTGCTCGTCATCGCCGTGTCCGCGCGGATGCGGGCCTGAGCGTCAGACGCCGCGAGCGAACAGGGCCAGGCGTACCCGGTTGGGGCTGTCGGTCTTGGTCATCAGGCTGGTGATGTGGGTCTTGACCGTGGTGACACCGATGTGGAGCTGGTCGGCGATCTCGGTGTTTGACAGTCCCTCGGCGACCAGGTCGAGCACGTCCCGTTCCCGGGCGGTCAGGCCCGGCAGAGCCGGTGGTGACCCCGGGCGGGCGTGCACCGCGCGCTGCACGAGGCGGCGCAGCACCTCAGGGCTGAACGGGCTGTCACCGACGGCGGCCCGGCGGATGCCGTCCAGCAACTCGGTCGGGGGCGCGTCCTTGAGCAGGAACCCGCACGCTCCGGCGGTCAGCGCCGGGTAGAGATGGTCGTCGTCGCCGAACGTGGTCAGCACCAGGACGCGGGTGGCGGGGCGTTCGGCGAGGATCCGGCTGGTCGCGGTGATCCCGTCGACACCGGGCATCCGCAGGTCCATCACGACGACGTCGGGAAGGAGCCGCCCGGCCAGCGGGATCGCCTCACGGCCGTTGTCGGCCTCCCCGACGACCTCGATGTCGGGTTGAGCGTCGCAGAGCATGCGCAGCCCGGCCCGGATGAGGTGCTGGTCGTCGACCAGCAGCACCCGGATCACGCCGGCTCCGGCGCGGGCGACCCGGCCGGGGCCTCCCGCTCGCGGGGCACCGACCCGACCGGCGCGTCGGTGGACGCGGCGGTCACTGCCGGAAGGACGGTACGCACCCGCCACCCGGTGCCGGTCCGGCCCGCCTCCAGCCGGCCACCGAGGACCTCGACACGCTCGCGCATCCCGGTGATGCCGTGCCCGCCACCGGCTGGCACACCCGCCGGCCCCCCGCCGCGCCCGTTGTCGGTGACCTCCCAGTGCACGGAGCCGTCCCGGACGGCGACCACGAGATGCGCGATCGCTGAGGCCCCCGCGTGTTTGGCCACATTCGTCAGCGCCTCCTGCGTGAGTCGCAGCACCGCCATGCCGCGCACCGCGTCGAGTGAACCGATCGCCGGGTCGAGGTCGGCCTCCACAATGACACCCGCCTGCCGAGCCCGATCCATGGACGCGCCGATCGCCGCCGGCAGCGCGGACGGTTCGATAGCGGTCAGCGCGGCGTCGCCGCGTACCCCGTCGGGGTTGCGCAGCACCGCGACCAGCCGGCGCAGCTCCGCGAGGGCCGAGGTGCCGGTGCCGTGCACGTCGTCGAAGACCTCGCTAACCCGGGGGTCCAGGTCGGTGAGCACGTGCCGGGCCACGCCGACCCGCAGGACCATCGACGCCACATGGTGCGCCACGACGTCGTGCAGCTCGCGGGCGATGGCGCTGCGTTCGTCGGCGCGAGCCGCGCGGCTCTCCGACTCGTGCTGGCGTTGCTCGGCCAGGGCCCGCTCCACGGCCTGCCGACCCAACTCCCGGTTGGTGCGGATGACCAGGCCGAGCAGGACCGGCACGCCGACCTCCACGGCGAGCCCGACGACCCCGGAGGCGAACCGGCGCGGCGGGTCGCCGATCGAGTCGGTCAGGTCGACCACGGCAAGCAGCGCGGCGGCCAGCCAGATGGGCCGCCCGTGGCGCGCTCGCATGGTGACCTCGAGCAGCGCCCAGCTGGCACCAACCTGGTTGATGGTGAAATCGTCGACCAGGCTGATCGCGACCGCCAGCAGGGCGGACTGCGCCACCAGGTTCAGCACCGGCAACCGGTGCACCACCAGCGCCACGGCGAACGCGAGCAGTGCGAGGATCCACTGTGTCGTGCTGGGCGTGCTGTTGGAGTGCGGGACGAAGAACAGGTAACACACCCCGGCGAGGTCGAGCAGCACCATTCGCACGAGCGCGTCCCGCATGTCGAACAGTCGCCCCGGCCAGCTCACGGTCGTCAGCCTAGGTGCTGTGAGCCGGTGGCGGCGGCCGCCGCC
>NZ_JBEYSL010000635.1:0-3298 GCF_040642735.1 Micromonospora sp. NPDC047753
GCCAACGCCTTGCGGATACCGGTCACGGACATCTCCGTTCCTCCCGATGAGGGAGGCCCCTCCCCGACGCCGCAGCGCCGGGGCTGGCCCAGCCCCTCCTCGAGGGGCGGGCCGACGGCGGGCCGGACTCCACGATCTGTGCCGTCTTCGTCACCCCACGCCGACGCGAACTGGGCCTTCAGCCGCGCCCAGTGCATGATCAAGGAAAGAAGCCCTGATGGACGGGCGGGCCGCCGCCCGTCCGCGCACCACCCCGAGGAGGTCTGCGGCATGGACCTGCCGTTCGTCGTCACCACGCTGACCCGTCGCGGGCTGCTCACCCCCGGCAGCCCGATCCGGGTCGCCTCGCAGCTCAACGCGTTGCGCACGTGGGGGTGGAGCCTGGCAGGCGAGCTACGCCAGGCAGCCGCCCGGGACCCGGGCCGGCCCGCCGTCATCGACGAGAACGGCGTCGAGCTGACGTACCACGACCTGCTCGACCGGGCCGAACGGATGGCCCGCTCGATGCGGGCCGGGCTCGGCGTACAGGCCGGCGACCGGATCGGCGTGCTCTGCCGCAACCACAGCGGACTGATCGAGACGATCGTCGCCGCCACCCTGCTCGGCGTCGACGCGGTACTGGTCAACACCGGGCTCAGCGCCGCCCAGCTGGGCACCGTCGCCGAGGAGCAGCGACTGCGGCTCCTCGTGCACGACGACGAGTTCGCCGATCGGGTTCTCGGCCTCCCCGCCGAGCTGCACCGGCTAGACGAACGCGCCCGCGAGGAACTGGTGGCCGGGGCACTGCCCGGTGACCTGCAACCACCCGAGCGCGACGGCCGGATCATCGTCCTCACCTCCGGCACCACCGGCACACCCAAGGGCGCCCGGAGGCCGACACCCAGCGGCTTCGGCCCACTGGTGTCCATCATCGACCGCATCCCCCTGCACGCCCGAAACCGGGTGATGATCGCCGCACCGATCTTCCACACCTGGGGATTCGCCGCCCTCCAGGTCTGCCTGGCACTACGGGCCACCATCGTGCTGCACCGCCGCTTCGACCCGGCCGCAACGCTCGCCGCCCTGACCGCGCACCGCTGCGACGCGCTCTTCGCCGTACCGGTGATGGTGCAACGGCTGCTGGAGGTGCCCCCGCCGGACCCGCGCCCCCAGCTCACTGTCGTCGCGGTCAGCGGCTCCGCCCTGCCCGGCGGACTGGCCCCGAAGTTCATGGACGTCTACGGAGACGTCCTCTACAACCTCTACGGGTCCACCGAGGTCTCCTGGGCCTCCATCGCCGGCCCGCAGGACCTGCGTCAAGCACCCACCACCGCTGGTCGTCCCCCGCACGGCACCCGACTGGAGTTGCTCGACGACGACGGCCAACCCGTACCGGACGGACGGGTCGGGCGGATCTTCGTCGGCAACGAGATGCTCTTCGAGGGCTACACCTCAGGTGCCAGCCGGGAAACCCACGACGGGCTGCTCGACACCGGCGACCTCGGCCGGCTCAACGCCGACGGGCTGCTCTTCGTCGACGGCCGGGCCGACGACATGATCGTCTCTGGCGGCGAGAACGTCTTCCCGTCCGAGGTGGAGGACCTGCTCGCGCAACTGCCACAGGTCCGCGAGGCGGCAGTGATCGGCGTGCCCGACCCCGAGTACGGCCAGCGCCTCTCCGCGTTCCTCGCCCTGCACCCCGGCGAGACCCTCGACCCCGAGGCGGTCCGCGAGTACGTCCGGCACTTTCTGGCCCGGTTCAGCGTCCCCCGGGACGTGATCCTCGTGAAGTACCTACCCCGCAACGCCACCGGCAAGGTGCTCACCCGAGAGCTGCGCCGCTACTACGGCTGACGGCGGGTCGTACGGGGGGTCGAGGTCGGCGCGACCGGCGGCAGCTGCGACGGTGGTTGCCTGGGTCAGCCGGGAATCGTGATCCGATCCTCGATCGCGGCGGAGGCGATGTCGGTGCGGTGCTGCGAGCCTGCCAACTCCACCCCGTCCACCAGCGCGTACGCGGCGTCCCGTGCGGCTGCCAGATCGACGCCGGTGGCCGTACCGCAGAGGACCCGGCCGCCGGCGGAGAGCAACGCGCCGTCGCTGGCCCGGCGGGCGGTGCCCGCGTGGATGATGCCCGGACGGTCCGCACCGGTGATCACGTCTCCGGTGCGCGGCGCGGCCGGATAACCCGCCGAGGCGAGCACCACTGTCACGGCGCTGCCGTCCCGCCACCGCAGCGGCGGGTGCTCGGCCAACGAGCCGGTGGCCGCCGCGTGCAGCAACCCGCCCAGCGGGGTCTCCAGCAGCGCGAGCACCACCTGGGTCTCCGGGTCGCCGAAGCGCGCGTTGAACTCGATCACCCGAGGGCCGGCGGCGGTGATCGCGAGCCCCACGTAGAGCAGGCCGGCGAACGGGGTGCCCCGGCGACGCATCTCCGCGAGCGTCGGGTGGACCACATCGCGCATCACGTCGTCGACCAGACCGGACGGCGCCCAGGCCAGCGGCGCGTACGCCCCCATGCCACCGGTGTTCGGCCCGGTGTCGCCGTCGCCGAGGCGCTTGAAGTCCTGTGCCGGCACCAACGGCAGCGCCGCCTCGCCGTCGGTGACCACGAAGAGACTGACCTCCGGGCCGTCGAGGAACTCCTCGACCACGACCCGTCCGCACTCGTTGGCGTGCGCCAACGCGGCGGCCCGGTCGTCGGTCACCACCACGCCCTTGCCGGCGGCTAGCCCGTCGTCCTTCACCACGTACGGCGCGCCGAACTCGTCCAGCGCCCGGGCGGTGCTCTCCTCGTCCGCGCAGACGTACGCGCGGGCGGTCGGCACGCCAGCGGCGGTCATCACGTCCTTGGCGAACGCCTTGGAGCCCTCCAGCTGCGCGGCCGCACCGGATGGACCGAACACGGCGATGCCCTTGGCGCGTACCGCATCGGCGACCCCGGCGACCAGTGGCGCCTCGGGCCCGACCACCACCAGGTCAGCCGCCACCTCCACGGCCAACGCCGCCACCGCGGCCGGATCTGTGGCATTGACGGCCCGCAGCTCAGCCACGCCCGCGATCCCCGGATTACCCGGCGCCGCGACAACCGCAGAAACCCGCGAATCCGCCACCAACCCGAGCGCAAGCGCATGCTCGCGCCCGCCACCACCCACCAAAAGAACCCGCACGCCCGAGATCCTACTGTCCCCCCTTACCCCACCGTTGATCATGAAGTTATTGCCCTCCGCCGCGGCGTGTCGTGGCAACAACTTCATGATCGACGGCGTCGGGCAGCGGCGATTGCCTGGCGGACTGTGTGCGGGATGTAGGCGGGGTG
>NZ_JBEYSL010000636.1:0-3288 GCF_040642735.1 Micromonospora sp. NPDC047753
GGCGCGGCCCGCGCGACCGCCCCGGCAAATCGACGCAGATGACGCCGAGCGGCCGTCCGGCCGGAGCGACGCAGCCATCCCGGGCTGGCCGATTCTCCGAGGCGGCATCGCGTCTGCGCAGGTAGCGTCTCCGCCGTGGTCGACTTGGAAGCCGCGATCGGGTTCGTCGTGGCGCACGGGGATGCGGTGGAACGCGCCCGCCTCTCCTGGCTCCGCAACGGCACGGCCGTGCCCGCCGAGTTGCTGGAGACAGCCGAGGTAGGCCAGTCACCGGACGGCGGTTGGCCGGCCACCTGGGGCGGCGAGGTCGCCTCGATCGACGCCACCTGCTTCCGGCTCGTCGAGCTGGACGACCTGGGGGCCCACACGGGTGCCGGCCACCGGCCGTACGTCAGGCGATCAGACCGCGCGGCGCCCCTCGAAGGCCCGACCAAGGGTGATCTCGTCGGCGTACTCCAGATCGCCGCCGACCGGCAGCCCGCTGGCCAGCCGGGTCACCGAGATGCCCATCGGCTTCACCATCAACGCCAGGTAGGTGGCCGTCGCCTCGCCCTCGGTGTTCGGATCCGTGGCCAGGATCAACTCCCGCACCCCGCCGCCACCGAGCCGGATCATCAACTCCCGGATGCGCAGATTGTCCGGGCCGATCCCCTCCAGCGGATTGATCGCCCCACCCAGGACGTGGTAGCGACCGCGGAACTCACCCGTCCGCTCGATGGCCACCACGTCCTTGGGCTCCTCCACCACGCACAGCACCTCCTCGGTGCGACGCTGGTCGCGGCAGATCCGGCACTGCTCGGACTCGGCCACGTTGTAGCAGGTGGTGCAGAACCGCACCAGCTCCTTGACCTTGCGCAGCGCGCCGGCCAGCCGGTTTACGTCGGCCGGATCCGCCGAGAGGACGTGGAACGCGATCCGCTGAGCGCTCTTCGGACCCACGCCCGGCAGCCGACCCAGCTCGTCGATCAGATCCTGGATGGCACCTTCGTACATCTGCCGGCTCAGAAACCGGGCAGGCCGAGGCCGCCCATGCCGCCGGCGACCGGGCCCATCTTGCGCTCGGTCAGCTCCCGGGCCGCCTCGGCGGCGTTGTGCACGGCCGCGACGACCAGATCCTCCAGCGTCTCCACGTCGTCCGGGTCGACGGCCTTCGGGTCGATCTTGATGGCCTTGAGTTCACCGGAGCCGGAGACCGTCGCGGTGACCAGCCCGCCGCCGGCGGTGCCGGTCAGCTCGGCCTCGGCCAGCTCGGCCTGGGCGGCGGCGATCTGCTGCTGCATCTTCTGCGCCTGCTTCAGCATCTGCTGCATGTTCGGCTGTCCACCTGGGCGCACGGGATGGCTCCTTCTCGCACTCGTCTGCTCGACCGCCGCTCAGCCTATCCGCTGGGACCGACCTCGCCCCGCCCGGTGCATCCGCCCACGCCGAGGCTTCGGGTACGGCTACCCCTACCCCGAACCGGCCATCTGCTGGTAGTGCGCCCATACCCGTCGCACTGGTCTGCTCAAGGCATGAACCTCAACCGCACCGGCCGGGTCGGCGCACTGTGCTGGCTCGCGGCCTCGCCCGTCTTCCTCGTCGCCAGCCTGATCACCGGTCTGCGGTGGCGCGAGCCCACCTACAGTTGGGCCACCCACAACATCAGCGACCTCGGCAACGCCCACTGCGGCGTCTGGGACACCACCCGCCCCCGCTACGTCTGCTCACCGTGGCACCCGTTGATGAACACCGCGACACTGGCCACCGCCGTCCTGCTCGCCGGCGGGCTCCTGCTGACCTGGCGGGTTCTCGGCCGCGGCCCGGTGGTGCGCACTGCCCAGACACTCCTGCTGCTGGCCGCCGGCGGATACGCCCTCGTGGCCCTCTACCCGGCCGACATTGACGAGAACCTGCACGTCCTCGGCGCAGTCCTGATCATGGGGATGGGCAACGTCGGCCTGCTCCTCGCCGGCTTCGCACCACGCAGCACGACGCTCGGCAGGTGGCGCCGGCTCACTCTCACCGCCGGGCTCATCGCGCTGGCCGGAACGACACTGTTCGCCGCCCAACAGGGCCTGGGGCTCGGGGTGGGCGGCATGGAACGAGTAGCGGTGCTCCCGTTCCCCCTCTGGGCCTGCGCCCTGGGAGTCCTCCTGACCGAAACCCCCCAACCGCGCGATCTTGCACTTTCTGTCCCAACATAAGGGGCATTCCGAACATAATGACGACCGAAACTGCAAGATCGCCGAGGCGGGGCGGGGCGGGGCGGGGCGAGGCGGGGCGGGGCGGGGCGGGGCGAGGCGTTAGCGGGCGTCGATCTCGTTGATTTTTTCGGCGCCGAAGGTCTCTCTGAGGAGGCGTACCGCCTGCTCCTCGCTGGACTCCCGGGCGGTCTTCTCGTCGATGATCTCGTCCAACGGCTCGTCGCCCGGGTCGAACCCCTCGAAGGCCGGGGTCGCCGCCGGTGCTGCGCCGCCAGGCCGGCCGCCGGCCCGCGCCGGGCCGTCGAAGTCCGGGTCGTAGGGCGGCTCGCCGGCCCATTCGGCGTCCGCGACGGGCCGGGCTGCCGCTCCGGTACGCGCACCGCGCCCCGCCGCCGCCGCGCGAGCCGCGGCGATGGCGCTGCTCACCGGCGCACCACCGGCTGTCGCCGGCTGCCGGGCCGCCGGTGTCGGGTTACCCCGCCCGCCCGGCTTACCGCCACCGGCCGCCGCCCCGGGCCCACCCGAACCATCGGGTCCGGTGCCGTTCGCGCCACCGCCGTTGGCGCCGCTGCCGTTCGGGCCGCTGCCATTCCCGGCGTTCCCGCTTCCAGCGTTCCCGTACCCGGTGCTGCCGTTCGCGCCGGTCGACGCCGGTGCGGAGTGAGGGCTCGGCTCGTTTCCAGCGGACGCGCCACCAGGTCGGGCGGCCTCCGGCCAGTCCTCGTCATCCGTAGCCTCGGCGGCGAGGGTGCCTCCGCCTGGGCGGGCCGCCTCCGGCCAGTCGCCGTCGTCGGCCGCCGCCGGGGCGGACGGCGCTGCGCCCCGCCCACCAGCAGCGTGGCCACCAGCACCATGCCCACCAGCAGCGTGGCCAGTGGAATCCGCACCGACACCGGCACGCGAAGCCGAGCCGGCAGCGCCGCTCGGGTTCGCGGCGATCGGCGAGGTGTTCGTCGGACCGGCGGCGGTCGGGGCGTTGGGTGGCCCACTTCCAGGCCCGGCGGAGTTCAGCCGGTGGCACCCGGTGGCCGGCTTCGGGCAGGCGGCGGGCGCGCTGGAGCGCCACCTCTACCGCCCGGACCGAACGGCGGGTACGGCATTCACC
>NZ_JBEYSL010000637.1:0-3284 GCF_040642735.1 Micromonospora sp. NPDC047753
CGGCGAGCCTGTTGTCGGTGGGCGCGGAGATGGTCCATGCGTAGCGGCCGGCAAGCGGTAACGGCGGAAGGCGGACCGGCTGGCCGGTGGCAAGGTCCCACAGGTACACCCCGCGGTCGTCGGCGGAACCCGCGAGGACATAGCCCGAGGGACCGAAGGCGACCGAGAAGACATGCTGGGCGGGCAGTCTGGCGAACACGGTGCCGGTCGCCACACGCCAAGCGGCCGGGTGCTCCACCCCGTCGCTGGAGACAAGGATCGCGCCGTCGTGGCTGAACGTGAGGGATCTGACCTGACTCCGGTGCTCGCGGAGCACTGTGCGAGTTGTGGTCCGCAGATCGTAGAGGGCGATGTCGCCGGCACGGCCGGCATTCGCGTCGGCCGCGGGGCCGCCCGTGAGGCCGACGGCGAGCTTGGTCCCGTCCGGGCTGAAGGCCATGCCCGACCCGAGGCTGTTCTCCGTCAACCGGGTCTTCTGTTGGCGCGTCGCGACGTCCCAGATGATGATGGACTTGTCGATCCCGACGGAGGCGAGCAGCCTTCCGTGGTCCGCGAAGGCCAGGTCGGAGGTCCGACCGGTGTGACCGGAGAGGATGGCGATCCGCTCGCCACGTGCGGGGTCCCACAACCCGACGGTGCCGTCACCGGCCGCGGAGGCCAACAGGGAATGGTCCGGGTTGAACGCGACCGTGTAGATGGAGGGCCCGCCGACGTTGAGTTCGGTGCGGCGGGGCGCGGCCGCCGCGCTCAGCACGCTGCCCTGGGTCTCGGTGTTGGAGTTGAGGTGATCGGCCTCGACGGCCAGCAGGCCGGCCAGATCGGGATCGGTGGCGAGCAGGGATCGGGCTTGCAGCGACAGTTCGCTGGAGAGCGCGGCAACCTGCTGTCGGCGGGCGTCCTGGCGTTGTCGTACCGCGACGGCGCCGCCCAGCAGGGCGAGTACGAGAAGGGTGGATATGCCTGCGACGAGATGCTTGAACAGGCGGGCCTGACGTCGGCCGGCGTTCTGCTCGGACTCGGCGAGAGCGGAGCTGGCGTGCAGGAAGGAGCTTTCGAGTTCGTTGAGCTCCTCCGGACCGTCCTCGGCCAGGGCCTGCGCGCCCAGGAGTTGGGTTCCCCGGTACAGGGCCCCGGTATCACGGTCGAGCGTCACCCAGGTGTGCGCGGCTTCGGTGAGACGCCGGTGGATCAGCAGGTTCGCCCGATCATCGGTCAGCCATCGGTGCAGCCGCGGCCAGGCCCGGATGAGCGCCTCATGGGCCACCTCCACAGTGCCGTCGCCCATGACCACCAGACGGGATTCGGCCAGCTGGTCCAGAACTCGGGCGGTGACCGCCTCATCGGCGATGCCGTCGAGTTCGGTACGCATGATGGGCCGCCGGGTGTCCTCGGTACCGTCGCCCAGTGCGGTGAGCCGCAGGAAGACCCGGCGAGCTGCTTGTCGCTCGGCTGCCCCGAAGTCGCCATAGGCCCGCTCGGCGGTCTGGGCGATCGCCCCGCGCACGCCGCCGCTCGCCTGATAGGCCGACAGAGTGAGGGTTTCCCCGCTTCGTCGTTGCCATGTCTCGAGGAGCGCGTGCGAGACGAGCGGCAAAGCGCCCGGCTCGTCGGCGGCATCGGCGAGCACCGTACTTACCAGGTCGGCTTCGACGCCCATGCCGACCTGGGCGGCGGGCCGAATGATGATCTCCCGCAGGTCGGTGACGCTCACCGGCCGCACCAGGAGGTGCGCCTCGTCCTCCAGCGCGACGGCCAGGTCCGGATATTGCATGAGGTGGGCGAGGAAGTCGGCGCGTACCCCGAGTACCACCGTGGTGCGGCGGTCGGCCCCCTGCGCGGCGTCCAGCAGCGCCTCGATGAACCGGCGGCGTTCCGCCTTGTCGGGGCAGAGTGTGAACACCTCCTCGAACTGATCCACCACCAGCAGCGCGCGGGTCTGCGGGGGGCCGCCTGCCAGTGCGCTCCGCACCGCGATGTCGAGCGCGGCGGCATCCGCCGCCAGCTCCTTCCGGATCTCTGGGGCGTCCTGGCCGGTCAACTTGGCGATCTCGGCGGCCAACGCCTCCAGCGGGTGTTCGGTCGGCGTCAACAACATCGTCTGCCACCGCTGGGCGAGCCCACGGTCGGCGGTGATGGCTCCCAGCAGACCGGCCCGCAGCAACGAGGACTTGCCGCTTCCGGAAGCCCCGACGACCGCGGTCAGGCACCGCCGATCGGCCCGTGCCAGCAGCCGCTCGACAAGCTCCGTACGGCCGAAGAACAGCTCCGCCTGCTCGGGCTGGAATGCCGTCAGCCCCTGATACGGGCAGCGTTGCGCGATGGTCTCGGCGGTGCTGGAGGCGACCGCCGCTTCGGCGATGGCCGACCACCGTGCCCGCCATTCGGCCGGGTCGCCGCCGCAGGCCTGAACGTACGCGAGCGTCACCTCCAGCGCCGGCAGCCGGTCACCCTTCGCCGCGTCCGCCAACGTGCTTGCCGAGTAGTGCGCGCGCCGAGCCAGGAGCCGATAGCTCGGGTTGCCCGCGTGCTCCCGCAACTGTCGTAGCTGCCACGCCAACCGTTGCACCGGGCCCGCCGCCGGGTCCACTGGCTTCTCCGGACGGCCCAATACCCACCTCCGCATACTGGGCCGCAACTCTGGCCGCGCGACCATGGCGAGCTTCGGCACGGGCGCCCATCGGATCGGGCCAGAAGAAGTATCCAGTTGTGGCGATGCGGTTGCGGCCCGGGGCTCGGTCCGCGCCGCCAGGCAGCAGGTAACGACCGTCCCATTGGAGCGGGGGAACACGCGGTTGGGCCTGGCGTTGCGCTACCGTCAAGCCGCGCCCCGGCGTCGATCAGTCCGCGTCCGCCGGCCGTCGATGGCCCGCAGGACCCCACCAATCCAAGGAGACCCGATGCCGGAGCCTGAGCCCGCCCAGGACGCCGACGCGGCGGCAGCCGACACCTCAACCACGGCCGAGACCGAGGGTGAGACCGATCCGCCCGCCGTTCCCGCGAATCGGGCTGCCCGACGCGCGAAGGGCAAGGTCGCCTCACCTCAACCATTCGGAAAGGGTCAGAACCCCACTGGCCGGGGCTCGGTCCAGAGCCCTCGCCAGTGGGGTAACCGCCGTAGCGGTTGATCCGCGACAGGCACCCTGTCACCGCACCCATGATCAGCGCGGTGGTCGGCATCATGCCGATGCCGGTCGTGAGCGCCGTGGCGTCCCCGCCGCGGCGCCGGCGGAGGTGGCGGAGGTCCTGCTCCAGGTCGGCGTCTACGCTGGCGTACCGGCGGCGAA
>NZ_JBEYSL010000638.1:0-3281 GCF_040642735.1 Micromonospora sp. NPDC047753
GCAGCGCGGCGCAGACCTGGGCCGTGACGCCGAACTCGACGATCAAGTCGTTGGGTAAGTGCCTGGACGTCGCGGGTGCCGCCACCGCCGACGGCACCAAGATCCAGCTCTACACCTGCAACGGGACCGCCGCGCAGAACTGGGTGGCCCAGGCCGACGGCACGTTGCGGAGCCCCGCGTCCGGCAAGTGCCTCGACGTCTCCGGCAACAACTCCGCCGACAGCACCGCGGTCCACCTCTGGACCTGCGTCAGCGGTGCCGCCAACCAAAAGTGGATCCTGCCCTGAGCTGACAGGTGGGGGCCCCTCGGCGCGCCTAGTGTGAGGCGAGGGGCCCCTCCTAACCGCAGTTAGGAGAGCGATATGCGCAGACGTCTGCGACCCGTCCTCGGTGCGGCAATGGCCGCACTCGCCGTCATCGCCTGCACCACCCCAGCCACCCCGGCCAGCGCCGCCGACGCCCCGTACGACGTGCTGGTCTTCTCCAAGACCGCCGGTTTCCGGCACGACGCGATCCCGGTCGGCATCCAGACCATCCGCGACCTGGGCGCGGCGAACAACTTCACGGTCACCGCGACCGAGGACGCCGCCGCGTTCACCACGAGCAACCTCAACCAGTACGAGGCTGTCGTCTTCCTCAACACCACCGGCGACGTGCTCAACGCCAGCCAGCAGACCGCCTTCGAGTCGTACATCGGCTCCGGCCGCGGATACGTGGGTGTGCACGCCGCAGCCGACACCGAGTACGACTGGCCGTTCTACGGCAACCTCGTCGGGGCGTGGTTCGCCTCGCACCCCGCGATCCAGCAGGCCAACATGAAGGTGGAGGACCGGGGCCACGCGGCCACCGCTCACCTGCCGCAGACCTGGACCCGCACCGACGAGTGGTACAACTACCGCACCAACGCCCGGTCCAGCGCCCACGTGCTGGCCACCCTCGACGAGTCGTCGTACTCCGGCGGCGGAATGGGCGCCGACCACCCGCTGAGCTGGTGCAAGAGCTACAGCGGCGGCCGGTCCTTCTACACCGGCGCGGGGCACACCCAGGCGTCGTACGCGGAGTCGGGTTTCCGGAACCACCTGCTCGGCGGCATCCGGTACGCCTCCGGTCGGAGCAAGGCCGACTGCCGGCCCGAGACCGGCTACACCCCGCTGTTCAACGGCTCGACGGCCGGTTGGTCACAGGCCGGCCCGGGCAGCTTCACCAACACCGACGCCACCCTGACCTCGGTCGGCGGCATGGGGCTGTACTGGTACAACGCGAAGCAGTTCACCAACTACTCGCTGAAGATGGACTGGAAGCTGGCCGGTGACGACAACTCCGGCATCTTCATCGGGTTCCCTCCGTCGAGTGACCCGTGGTCGGCGGTCGACAACGGGTACGAGATCCAGATCGACGCCACCGACGCGGCCGACCGCACCACCGGCGCGGTCTACACCTACAAGTCCGCCGACATCGCCGCCCGCGACGCGGCGCTGAACGCGCCGGGGGAGTGGAACACGTACGAGCTGCTGGTCGAGGGCGAGCGGCTACAGATCTTCCTCAACGGGGTGAAGATCAACGACTTCACCAACACCAACCCGGTACGGTCGCTGGCCGGCCACATCGGCATCCAGAACCACGGCACCGGTGACGACGCCTCCTTCCGCAACATCCGGATCAAGGAGCTGGGCGGCACCCCGCCGCCGACCGGGAACACCACGATCCAGGCCGAGGCGTTCAGCTCGGCCAACGGGGTCTCCGCGTTCACCAAGGCGGGCGCCAACGGCGGGCAGACCCTCGGCTACATCGAGCCGGGTGACTGGGCCGCGTACAACGGGGTCAACCTGGCCGGGGTCACCTCGTTCACGGCGCGGGTCGTCTCCGGCGGCGCTGGTGGCGCCATCCAGGTGCGCACCGGTTCGGCCACCGGCCCGGTGCTCGGCACTGTCGCGGTGCCGAACACCGGCAGCTGGAGCACCTACGCCAACGTCTCCGCGCCGCTGTCCAACGTGCCGTCCAGCACCCAGAACCTCTACCTCACCTTCACCGGTAGCGGCACGGGGCTCTTCGACCTGGACGACTTCACCCTGGTCAAGGGCGGAGGTGGCACGAACGGGGTGGGCCCGATCAAGGGTCTGGCCGGCAAGTGCCTGGACGTGCGCAACGGTGGCACCGCCGACGGCACTCAGATCCAGCTCTACACCTGCAACGGCAGCGCCTCGCAGACCTGGACCGTGACGCCGAACTCGACGATCAAGGCGCTCGGCAAGTGCCTGGACGTCAACGGCAGCGGCACCGCCGACGGCACCAAGATCCAGCTCTGGACCTGCAACGGCAGCGGCGCGCAGAACTGGGCTGCCGCGTCCGACGGCACGCTGCGCAACCCGTCGTCGGGCAAGTGCCTGGACGTCTCCGGCAACAACTCCGCCGACAGCACCGCAGTGCACCTCTGGACCTGCCTCAACGCAGCCAACCAGAAGTGGACCCTGCCCTGACCGACTGACCCCGAAGGGGCCGCGGCTCACGTCGTCGGCCCCTCCGGGCCGGCCGGCGTGCCCGGCCGGCGTGCCCGGCCGGCGTCCCCCGTCAGCCAGTTGCGTCGGCAAAGGGCGACGAGCGGTGTCTTCAACGAGCGTGATGCCTCTGAGTCATCCTGATGACTCAGAGGCATCACGCTCGCACCGATTCGTCCGCCGGCTGCCATCCCGCCAGCCCGCCGTTTACGCGGGGGTGCGCGGGGTTGTTGGGGAGGCCGGAGCCCCGGTGCAGGGCTGGTCCCCGCACCGCTGCCGGCGCACTCGGATGCAGCCACATTGCGTGGATGCCGCCGACCGGCTCACAGGTGGCTGCCGTACCTTGACCTGCATGGGGTTGTTCGCGCAGTGGCGCGGGACGGTGCTGGCGCGAGGCCATCAGCTGCTCGGTGCGCTGGGCCGGGCCGACGAGCCCGACGACCCGTCCCAGCCGGCGCCCAGCCTGAACCGCCTCGACGCGCTGGTGGAGGGCTTCACCGCCGGTCAACCGGTGCGGTGGACCATGGCCGGGCAACCCCGCCCGCTACCCGGCCCGGTCGACGTCGTGGCGTACCGGATCATCGAGGAAGCGCTGACCAACGCCTGCCGGCACGCGCCGGGCGCCCCGGTCGGGGTCCGCCTGCGCTACGACGCCGCGGGCATCAGCATCGAGGTCCGCGACGAGGGCGCCGGTCCCGCTCCGTCCGGCGGCGGCACCCAGGGCGCCGGTCGGGGCACCGAGGCGCCGATCCCCGACGAGAGCATCTACACGTTCCCCGCGCTCAC
>NZ_JBEYSL010000639.1:0-3279 GCF_040642735.1 Micromonospora sp. NPDC047753
CGGGTAACCGCCTGCTCAACGAGGTGGCAGTGCCGGGCCCGTCGGCGAGAAGAAGATCGATCATCGTACGCCGGATCGGGTCGCCGATCGCCGACCACAACTCGTCGTCGACCACCGCGCTCACGGTGTCGCGACCAGCCGGGCGACGTACGCGCCCAGGCGGGGCATGTAGTGGTCCCAACCGTTCTCGTGGTCGCGGTACTGCTCCTCCAGGACGGCGACCTCCCAACCCAACTCGCGGAAGCCGGTCTCGGTCATCCGGATCAGCGTCCCGGTGCCGCTGGGCACCAGGTCGAAGGTGACGAACAGCGCCTGCCCGCTCCGGTCCGGCTCGCTGAAGCACCACCGGAAGGAGAACCGCTTCGGCGGGTCGACCTCGACGACGGCGAACGCGACGGTCTTCGTCTCGCCGGTGTCGGCGTCGCGCCAGATCAGCTCGCCGGGCGCACCGGCGACGGACTCGAACCGCGCGTCGTCGGGCCACCACTCCCGCATGTGCTCGGGTTGGCTGACCACCTCGAAGGCGACCTCGGGGGACGCGTTGACGTGGATGTCTCGTTCGATCGTTCCCTGTTCCATGTCCACAACCTCTCGCAACCTTTGGTTGCACTTAACCTACGACAGCTCGCGTCCATCGCGCAACCTTTCGTTGCACTTCGGGGTTTCGTCGTACCCCTGGTGCACGATCGGCGCATGTCTGAGCCATCGCCCGACCGACACCACGCCATCGACTACGTCGAGCTCACGGTGACCGACCTCGCCGTGGCCAAGCGCTTCTACGCCGACGCGTTCGGTTGGCAGTTCAATGACTACGGGCCGGAGTACGCCGGCATCCGGAGCCCACACGGCGACGCCACGCCCGAGGTCGGCGGTCTCCGTCTGGACGCGGAGGTTCGGGCGGGCGGCCCACTCGTGCTGCTCTACTCCACCGACCTGGACCGGTCCGTGCAAGCCGTCAAGGAGGCCGGCGGCCAGGTGGTGAACGGGCCGTACGAGTTCCCCGGAGGCCGGCGGTTCCACTTCACCGACCCCAGCGGCAACGAGCTGGGTGCCTGGGCCGAGCAGTAGGTTTCTTCGATCGTCCGCTTGGCGGGTGATCGTCATCCCTGACCTACCGGAGGTCCTCGCCAGTCAGGACGGGACAGCCGAACATGTCAGTGAGGACGGTCCGCTGGTGGTCGGTCAGCGGGTTCGCGAACACCGCGACGCCGACCCCGTGCTGCCGGCAGGCCTCGGCGATTTCGCGGGCCCTACCGGGGCTGAGCAACGTCCGCCGCGAGAACGGGTCAGCCATCTTGCCAACGCCGCCGGAAGAGACTCCACGCCGCTGCACGTGCCGGCTCACGACCCGGCCACCGTGGGCTTCCACAAGGCTGGCCAGCAGATCGAGTGTGCTCTCGAACTTCTTGTCCTTCGCCGAAAACAGGCCCACCAGCGCCACATCGGCACCTGTCAGCACAGCTTCCAATGCCCCGCCCCGATGTCGGTACGCCGGCCGTCAGCGTCGCCGGGCGCGCAGCACGCCGGTCAGCATCGGCAGCGTGAACTCGCCGTGCGCGGTTTCGGCTCGACTCCCGAGAAAGGACCGGATCCGGCCGAGATTGGCCTCTCGCTCCTCGTCCGGCATGACCAGCATCCCGGCCCGCGTCGCGAGCGTCGCGACGAGCGAGTCGGCGGTACGCCGCTGACCGTGCGGCAACTCGACCTGCTCCGCCGATTCGAACCGAGCGACCAGGCCGGGGCTCGGAACGAGCATGCCCGCCGTCGCGGCGCGCCAACTGCTCAACGTGTCACGCGGGCCGATCGCCGCACTCCCGCTGACCCGTTCGAGCCCGGCAACCCAGTCGACCCGGTCGTCCATGATGTTCCACAGACCGGCCAGAACACCGCCGGGCGCGAGGACCCGGGCGATCTCCGGCCCCGCGACGGTCATGTCGAACCAGTGCAGGGCGTTGCCGGCGAGCACGGCATCGACGGACCCGTCCGGCAACGGGATGGCCTCGGCGCTGCCCGGCAGGGCACTGACGGTCGGCACCGCACGGCGCAGCTCGGCGAGCATCGCCGGGTCGGGCTCGACAGCCACGACCTCCGCGCCCACCGCCGCCAGCGTCGCGGACAGCTTGCCGGTGCCGGCCCCCAGGTCGAGCACGCGTAGGCCGGGGGCGGGCTCCAGCGCCCACCGCACCGCGGCCTGCGCGTAATCCGGGCGGTGTTCGGCGTACGCGGTCGCCGCCGCGCCGAAGGACGACCGGAGCATCTGTTCCGTCACCCGGTCACCGTACCGCCGCTCGTCGACATCGACTGTCACCATGGCCACCGTGCAGATCCTGCGAAGCTGGTGGCGCGTCCGCTACCCCGTCTACGCGATCGGCCTCGTGGTCGGGATGGTCATGTTGTGGCTGCCCTTCAAGACCTTTCAGGACACCGACGCCTGGGAGAGCCGACTGCGGATCCATGGTGTGCCAGCCCAGGCAGTCGTCGATGAGCTAGTGCACAAGCGGCGGAAGACGATGCACCTGAGCTACGAATTCGCCGGTGCCCAGCGTCAGGCCGAGGTTGGCTGTTGGGAGGTCTGCCTGGCGGCCGGCAGCACGGTGCGGATCTGGGTCAACCCCGACGACCCGGATGACTTCGTAACCGACTTCGGCATCCTCAGCGGGCATCGGGGCCGGCTGCAAGGGGTGGTCGGAGCGGCAGGCCTGGTTCTGTCCGGGTGGATGGTGCTGGCCGTGATCGCCCACCTCTATCAGCAACGACGCGGCAACCGGCGACAGGAGTGGCAGCGGCAGCAACGAGACCAGCGCCGACGACAGTTCGCGAAGGCCAGGGCCGGAAGGAAACGCAAGCCGAGCAGGCGACAAAGTCCGGTCAAGTGATCGACATCGACGGTCGGCAATTGTCGTCGAACCGACGACCTCTTGACCCCTAGGCCATTGAGGGCGACGGCCCGCCCGTCAAGAGGGGCGCTGTTCACTTCCATCTGAAGTGCGCAGGTCCGCGCACTGCCCCGCACAGCGTGTAGTCCACGAGTGCTCCCGCTCTGACCATCGCTCTTGCTTCCGATCCGGGCCGCCACCCGTCTGCATCGGCGCCCCAACCCACGGCCGTTCCTGGCCCTTCAAGTGAAATGGAGCGTCGTGCCACAGCCGTGCAGAAGGCATGGCCCGCGCCCTGCCTGGTCGCTTACCCGAGTCGCCCTTGCTGATCAACTTGTGCTGCAATGCATAGTTGAAGCATGGAGGCCTTTGAAGCGCTGACGTTCGGCAAGAGCAGTCCACC
>NZ_JBEYSL010000640.1:0-3270 GCF_040642735.1 Micromonospora sp. NPDC047753
GCCGCGGTCTTCGTGGTGTTGGCGAACGTACTGGTGGACCTGCTCTACGCGGCCATCGACCCTCGGGCCGACGCTCGCCACCGGCGTGGTGTCGGCGGCGGCCGGTGGTTGCCCGCCGCCGGTACGGGTCGTGGCGATGGCGGCACCGCCGGCCAGGGCCCCTCCGGCAGCCAGGGCACCGCCGGTGAGCAGGCCGCGCCTGCTCACCTGCCGGACGGGTGGCGTCTGCGTCACGATGACGGGCTCATGCTCATCTCCGGCGTGGCGCTCACGCCGGGCATGGGCTGACCGTGCCCGGGGGCGTAGCTCTCCTGCGCGCCGGTGAACGGCTTGGCCACGGCGCTGAACTGCTGGGTCCTGCCGTCGGCGAAGGTCAGCGTGAAGGCCAACTCGTCGCCGGCCTGAACGGGCTTGGTGAGGTTCATCAGCATGAGGTGGTCGCCGCCCGGCTCCAGCGCGTGCGTGCTCTTGGCCTTGATCACGATGCCACCCTGCTTGGCCTGCATGACCATCTTGCCGTCCTTCATGGTCATCTCGTGCAGCTCCATCGGTGACAGGGGGTTCGTGGCACCGGTCACCGTGACATCGCTGTCGCCGTCGTTGACCAGGGTCCCGAAGGCCGCTGTCATGCCCTTGTCGGCCGCCTTCACCCACGGGTCACGAATGCCGAGCACACCAGCGTCCGGGTTGGCCGGGGCCGACGCGGACGGGCCCGCCTGCGCGGTCGACGGAGAGTCGGACGACCCGCACCCGGCGGCGCCCACCGCCAGGATCGCGGCGGCGAGGATCGCGGCCGAGCGGCGGCGTGAAACGTTCGGGCTGGTGGCGCGCATGTGTTCTTCCTCCGATGGTTGCTGCTGGGAGGTTGGTCGGCCGCAGCAGGGAGAAAGTTCCGGGCTCAGGGAACGTTGATCGTGAACTCCCCGGTGTGCACCTTGCCGGCGACCTGGAAGTCGAAGAAGGCCCGGTACCGGCCTGAACTCGGCGCGGTCAGCCAGAACTTCACAGTCCCGTCGACCAGCTCCGGCTCGGGGTGCACGTGCACGTAGCCGAGGTCACCCTCGCGAACCACCACCAGGTGCCCGTACGCGGCAAGGTATCGCTCCAGCTGCGCGGGCGTTGCCGTGTCGGCGCTGGCGACCTGGAAGTGGATCGGCGCCGTCACACCCACCGTCGGGGTGCCGGTCATCGACACCGTGTACGGACCAGCCGTCGCCCGCGCCTGTGCCGGCGGCAGCGCGGTCGGGGTGTGCGCGCCGGGCACTGTGTGGTCGACGCCCAGCACGAGCGGCAGCGGCGTGCCGTTGGCAGTGGTGACGGAGAAGTCGGCGTAGACGCGGTAGCCGCCGGGTCGGGCCAGCGTCATGGGGACGCTCCAGGTGCCGTCGGGTGCCATCGTCGGGTGCAGGTGCTGGTAGCCGGTCAGGTCACGGCCCACGACGATCATGTGCAACGGCTTGTCGTGGACGACCGCGAAGCGGGTCGCCGGCTGCCGGTCGGTGCCGACGATGCGGAAGCGGTAGTCGGCGCGTACCCCGGCGGGTTGGGTTCGTTCCAGCGGTTGCAGCGTGTACCCGCCGGCGCTGACGGTCGTCCCGGTGGCCAGCGTCTCGCCCGTTCCGCCATCACCCCGGTGGGTGTGCGGTCCGGTGCCCGCCGGGTGTTGGTGTCCGTCGGCCGCGGACCCGGCCGGGCCGGAGGCGGGCGGACCGCCCGCCGGTTGCCGGGCGTTGTTGGCGGCCGGGCCCTCGTTGCCGCTGATGCGCGCCAATCCGAAGCCGCCGAGCAGGGCCAGCACCAGGGTACCGACGAACAGTGCCAGGCTGGTGTTGCTCAGCCGGGATCCGGGCGTCGCCGTGGCGAGATCCGGGTCGGGCGATGTCCCGGAGTCGACGGGCGGTCGACTGTCCGTCGTGGCGGGGGCTTTCGCGTCCTCACCGGTCGGAGTTGGATCGACAGCGACGCCCGTCCGAGCCACGACGACGGCGGTGTCCTTGCGCGCGGCCGGCACGGCGTTGGGTCGCCGCTTACCGTCCGGGGTCTGCGTACCGCTGCCGGTCGCCGCGACGCTCCTGTCTGCGTCGGTCCTGCCACCGGCCGCTCTGCCGCCGCCGGTCCTGGCAACGGCGGGCTTGCCACCGGCGCCCTTGGCACCGGTGGCCTTGGCGCTGGCGATCCTGGTGCCGGCGGTCCTGGTCCCGGGACGGGTGCCGGCGCCGCGTCGAGCGGATGTCGCCGACGCGGTACGGCCCCGGCCGGTGGCTCTGCCGGTGGGGGTCGTCCGCCGACGCCAGACGACGAATCCGGCCGCCGCGGCCGCCACGGCGACCACCGCCAGGCCGACCCACGCGACCGCTCCGGGGCCGCTCTCGTCAGTCGATCCGGTCGGCGCAGCCGCTGCCGCGGACGGCGCAGCCGCCGTCTCGGCCGCGACTGTCGGCACCGCCGACGCCTGCCCGGACGACCCGTGCTGCTCGGCGGTGGCCAACAGCGCCGGATCTGGCTGGGTCGACGGCGGGCTCCACCCCTTGGGCGCCGCCGTCACCGGCCCGTCGTAGCGGAAGGTCAAGGTGCCGCGCACGGGGTCGCCGTCCGAGGCGACCGACAGGTAGCTCACCGAGTACTGACCCTTGGCCGGCAGGTGCGCGACCGCCACCGTCGCGGGGAACCCGGTCGTGTACTCGCGTGGCTCGAACTGGCCGTTGACCAGGAAGTACTCGCGCACCGGCTTGTCCAACGGCTTCGGCTCCCCGTACGACCAGCCATTGTCGACCCGGATGCCACCCGGCGCGGTGATCGTGAAGAACGCGTTGGCAGCGGCCTTCTCGGTGAAGAACAGCTGCACCGACGTCAACGGCTCGCGCACAGTGGCGCCACCCGCCGGCGTGGACATCGCGAGGGTCCCGTGAGCTACGGCGGGCTGGGCGGACGCGAGGAGAGCGACCGCCGAGGCGAGGAGGAGCGCGAGGAGGCCCGAGACCACCCGCCCAGGAATCTGAGGGTGACGACGCATCTGAATATCCTCACTGGGCGGAGACTTTTTACAAGAGGTGACGAACTTTTTCCTCACCTGGCTAAAGCCGAACACCTCCCGGGTGGTCGGCCGGGCTGAGGGGCCGTCGCCCCTGGCCAGCTATGCTCCCGGTGGCGCTGGTTCGCCCGGTCGTGAGCTGGCCGGGCGTCGTAAGAGGGAACCCGGTGGGAATCCGGGGCTGCCCCGCAGCGGTGAGTGGGAACGACCGCCGTCATCAGCACTGGGCCAGTGGCCTG
>NZ_JBEYSL010000641.1:0-3267 GCF_040642735.1 Micromonospora sp. NPDC047753
CCGGCCGTGGTCTCGACCGTTGTCGGCATGCGGGACGACGTCCAGGTGACCGAGACCCTCCATCGGTCTGGTGTCGACGTCCCGGAGCAGCTCTGCCAGCGCTGGTCACCTGGGATTCAGCACCGGCGTGGTGACTGAGCGAGGGGGATCGGGCCGGACCGCTCCAGTCGACGTCGACGGGCCGCGGGCCGGAGATGTAGCGGGGGGAGCGAAATGGCCGTCCACGGTCCCGCGATGACGGACGTTGCTCGTCTCGCCGGTGTCTCCCATCAGACGGTGTCGCGGGTGCTCAACGGGCACCCCAACGTCCGTGAGCAGACCCGGCTTCGGGTACGCGCGGCGATCGCCGAACTCGGCTACCGTCCCAACGGTGCGGCACGCGCCCTGGTGACCGGTCGATCGCAGGTCATCGGTGTGGTCGCGCAGAACACGACGCTCTACGGTCCGGCATCGCTGCTGGCCGCGCTGGAGCAGACCGCCGCCGAAGAGGGCTTCGCGGTCAGCGTCGGCAGCGTGCGCAACCTGGACCACCGCTCCATCTCGGCCGCCGTGGAGCGGCACCTGTCGCACCGGGTCGCCGGCATCGTGGTCATCGCCCCGGTCGAGTCGGCCGGTGAGGCGCTGGAGCGCCTGCCCAAGGACGTCCCGCTGGTCACGGTCGACGGTGACCCGAGTCGGCCGGTGCCGTTGGTGACCGTCGACCAGGTGGCGGGCGCCCGGGCGGCGACGCAACATCTGCTCGACGCCGGGCACTGCACCGTCTGGCACGTCTCCGGGCCGACCGACTGGTTCGACAGCGTGGGTCGGATCGACGGTTGGAGGCAGGCGTTGCTGGCCGCCGGGCTGGATCCGCCGCCGCCGATGCCGGGGGACTGGTCCGCGGCGTCGGGTTACCGGTGCGGGCAGATGTTGGCGCGGATGCCGGAGGTCACCGCCGTCTTCACGGCCAACGACCATCTCGCGCTGGGCGTGCTGCGGGCGCTGCACGAGTTCGGCCGACAGGTGCCGCACGAGATCAGCGTGGTCGGCTTCGACGACGTGCCGGAGGCGGCGTACTTCATTCCGCCGCTGACCACCGTCCGACCGGACTTCGACGCGGTGGCGCGAGCGAGCCTGCAGATGCTGCTGTCGCAGATCGAGTCGGGCACCGGCGGGGCGCTGCGGCAGACCATCGCCCCCGCTCTGGTCGCCCGCGAGAGCGTCGCTCCACCTCGCCGCTGACCCTCGGAGCAAGCGCAGGTCGCCCCGCGTAGTGCGGGGAGCAGTCCCACCGCAGTGCGTATGGGGCCGCGCCAGCGTGCGCGAATTTCCGCCTTCCTCGTCTGATAAGACGTGACTCGATGGGTTGCAGAGTGTAACCAATCGATGTCGAGCGATGCGGAGCGGTGAAGGTATTGAACCTCGTGAAATGTCGCCGTAACATGATGGGCGTCTCTGTTAACGCTAACAAAATTGCCACCCAACTATCGGCGTACCGACCAGAGATCGTAATCACGGGCGGGCGTCACTGACAGGAGGCTCGATGAACCGCAATACCCGAGGTCGTCGCTGGGGGAGCGTACTGGCGGCCGGAATACTGCTCGCCGGCACCCTCGTCGGCCTCCGCACCCCGGCGGCGCAGGCACTCGACAACGGCGTGGCGCGTACGCCCCCCATGGGTTGGAATTCATGGAACTCGTTCGGCTGCAACATCAACGAGGCACTGATCCGGCAGACGGCTGATGCGATCGTCAGCAGCGGCATGCGGGACCTGGGCTACAACTACGTCGTGGTCGACGACTGCTGGTTCAACCCCAACCGGGACAGCTCCGGCAACATCCAGGGCGACCCCACCCGGTTCCCCAGCGGAATGAAGGCGCTCGGCGATTACCTGCACGCCCGGAACCTGAAGTTCGGCCTCTACCAGGTGCCGGTCGACAAGACCTGTGCCCAGTACTTCGGCTCCTACCCCGGCGCGACCGGCAGCCGCGGCCACGAGGTGCAGGACGCGCGCCAGTTCGCCGCCTGGGGTGTCGACTTCCTCAAGTACGACTGGTGCTCGCCGGAGGGCAGCATCAACGACCAGGTGACCACCTTCGCCAAGATGCGTGACGCGCTGGCCGCCACCGGCCGACCGATCGTCTACAGCATCAACTCGAACAGCATCCACGCCAAGACCGGCCCGCAGCGCAACTGGGGCGACGTGGCGAACATGTGGCGAACCACCGAGGACATCACCAACGCGTGGGACACCGGCCAGAGCAACGGGTACCCGATGGGCATCCAGAACATCATCAACGTGACCGTTCCGCTGGCGTCCTACGCGCGCCCGGGTGGGTTCAACGACCCCGACATGATGGAGGTCGGTCGCGGCGGCATGAACGACACGGAGATGCGCAGCCACTTCGCCATGTGGGCGATCATGGCTTCTCCGCTGATCGCCGGCAACGACGTGCGGAACATGAACGCCGCCACGCAGACCATCCTCAAGAACGCCAACCTGATCGCGATCAACCAGGACTCGCTCGGGTTGCAGGGGACGCAGGTGTCGTTCGACGGCACGCGTCGGGTGTTGGCCAAGCGGCTCGCCAACGGTGACGTCGCCGTCGCCCTCCTCAACCAGGGCGGCTCGACGACGACGATCTCGACCACGGCAGCGGCCATCGGCAAGTCTGGCTCGTCGTTCACCCTGGTCGACGCGTGGACCGGCGGCACCAGCACCAGCAGCGGGACCATCAGCGCCAGCGTCCCCGCGCACGGCACGGTGGTCTACCGGGTCAGCGGTGGCGGAACGACTCCTCCGACGACGCCGCCGCCGACCACGTCGAGCGCGTACGCCAGCGCCTCCTCCGGCCGCTGCCTCGATGTGCCGAACAGCAACACGACGAACGGCACGCAGCCGGTCATCTGGGACTGCAACGGCGCCGCCAACCAGCGCTGGACCAGGAGCGGCCAGACCCTGCAGGCCCTGGGCAAGTGCCTGGACGCGCCGTCGAACGCCGCAGCCGGCGCCAAGGTGCAGATCTGGGACTGCAACGGCGGGACCAACCAGCAATGGGCGGTCAACTCCAACGGCACGATCAGCAACGCGCAGACCGGGCTCTGCCTGGACGTCAACAACAACGCGACGGCCAACGGCACCACGGTGATCCTCTGGACCTGCACCGCGGCGGCGAACCAGCGGTGGTCGCAGCGGTAGCCGACCGGGGTCGCCGACCGCAGAGGTCGAGGCGGCCCGCCTGATCCGACGGTGGTGCTGGTGCCCGCGGACGACAGATGTCGTCCGCG
>NZ_JBEYSL010000642.1:0-3265 GCF_040642735.1 Micromonospora sp. NPDC047753
CGGCGTACGTGCTTCGCGGCTCGAGCAGCGCGTCCTCGGATACCAGGGCTGACGCGAGGGTGCCTGCGCAGTCCGGGCAGGTCGGCTCGTACCGACCGGCGGCCAGGTCGGCGACGCTGCGGACGGCGGGCCGCACGGTGCCGTGCGTGGCGCAGTCGTATCGACCCTCGCCGTAGACGACCATCGAGCTGGCCAGCACCAGCCGGCTCACACCAACCCGGTGCATCGCGGCGAGCAGCACCACAGTGGCGTAGTCGTTGTGGCTGACGTAGTCGGGGGCGTCGGACGGATCCAGCCCGTGTCCCACCATCGCCGCCTGGTGACACACCGCGTCCACACCGCCCAGAAGCCGGTCCAGCAGGCGGGCGTCCCGGACGTCACCGACCACCGGGTCGTGTCGTCGGGACCACTCGGGGAGTTCCCCGCCATGCGCCTGAGGCAGCAACGCGTCGAGCGCCACCAGGTCGTGGCCCTCGTCGACGAGCAGGTCGGCGATCTGCGATCCGATGAAACCGGCCGCGCCGGTGAGCAGTACCCGCATCCCGGTGACCGTAGACCGCACTCGGCCGGGGTGAGGCCGATCCGCCCGCCTGCCAGTCGATTGGTATCCCGATATGCCCTAGATTGCGTACCCGGGACGTCTAGCGTCCCGGGGTATGGGTGTGACGGACCGGCGAACGGGATTCCCCCATCGGTGGTGGCGGGCCCTGGAACGGCACCCCCCACCGATCCCCGGTCTGGCCGGGGACCGCTGGCGCAGCCCGCTACGGGGTCCATGGCTCACCGCCGTCTACGGCGCCGTGCTCCTCGTCGGGCTGCCGCTGGTGATCATCACCGGCCTGCTCGACTACGCCGCCTACGGCCCCCATTTCGGCCAGGCCCTACCCCGCGAGGTGGGTTGGTTACGGCTGCCGCCGTTCGACTGGCCGACTCGGCCGTCCTGGCTGTTCCGGGTCACGCAGGGGCTGCACGTGACGCTCGGCATCGTCCTGATCCCCGTGGTGCTGGCGAAGCTGTGGTCAGTGATCCCGAAGCTCTTCATCTGGCCGCCGGCCCGCTCCCTGGCCCAGGTGCTGGAGCGGCTGTCCCTGCTGCTGCTGGTCGGCGGCATCCTCTTCGAGATCGCGACCGGCCTGCTCAACATCCAGTACGCGTACCTGTTCGGCTTCGACTTCTACACCGCGCACTACTTCGGAGCCTGGGTCTTCATCGCAGCATTCGTGGCACACGTGACGCTGAAGCTGCCCCGACTGGTCAGCGCACTCCGAGCCCGGCCGGCCCTGCGGGACCGCCGCCGACCGGGTCAGCGCGCGTCACTGCGGGCCGAACTGCGTACCCCGCTGGCCGCGACCCGGCCCGAGCCCTCCGATCCCGACGACCTGGTGGCCACCGCACCCGGCGTACCGACGATGAGCCGACGCGGCGCGATAGCCCTGGTCGGTGGCCTGTCCCTGCTGCTCGGCGCCCTCACGATCGGGCAGACCCTCGACGGGCCCTGGCGTCGCACCGCGCTGCTGCTGCCCCGCGGACGTCAGCCGGGCACCGGACCGAACGGCTTCCCGATCAACCGCACCGCCGCCGCGGCGGGCATCCAGCCGGACGAGACCGGGCAACGGTGGCGGCTGACCGTGCGGGGCGGCGACCGCCTCGTCACCCTCGACCGTCCCCGCCTCCTCGCGATGGGTCAGCACACCGCCCGCCTGCCGATCGCCTGCGTGGAGGGATGGTCGACACGACAGACCTGGTCGGGCGTGCGTCTGCGCGACCTCGCCGCCCTGGTCGGCGTGGACGATCCAGCGTCGGCGCAGGTGCGGTCACTGGAGAAGGCCGGATTGTTCAACCAGGCGATCCTCCAGGCCAACCAGGTGCTCGACGCCGACTCTCTGCTCGCTCTGCGGGTCAACGGCGCCGACCTCTCGGCCGACCACGGCTTTCCCGCCCGGGTGATCGTCCCCGCCCTACCCGGCGTGCACTGCACGAAATGGGTCGCCGAGATCACCTTCCGGACCGGCGCCGATGGCTGAGTCAATCTCCCGATTCCGGGCGGCCTACGGATCGTCCCTTCAGCACCTGGTCGTCATGATCGCCTGCTTCACCCTCACCGGTTGGGTCGCGCTCCGAATCGCCGAAGAGGCCACGGCTGGCCGGATGCTGCTCTGGTTCGTCGGCGCGGCCGTCGCCCACGACCTCGTCCTCTTTCCGATCTACGCGTCGGCCGACCGGGTGCTGCGCGGTGCGCTCGGGCGCTCCGGCCACGCTGGTACGGACGGGCATTCGCCCGCTGCGCCCCACCCGATGCCGCCCCGAGCCGGGCATGCGCCAGCCCGACCATCCCCGCTGAACCACATTCGGGTACCGACACTCGCCAGCGGGCTGCTGTTCCTGGTCTACCTCCCCGGCATCCTGCGGCAGGGCCGGGACACCTATCTCGCGGCCACCGGTCAGAACCAGCACCCGTACCTGGCCCACTGGCTGGCACTCACCGCCGCGCTGTTCCTGGTCAGCGTCGTTTGGTACCTCGTGCGGCAGATCCGCTGGCGACGGGTCGACGGTTCGGCGCGTTGAACAGGTGACTCCCCGTCGCTGTCACCCAGGAAGGCACGAGCATGACGAGGTCCGCGGAACTGCCCCAGGCCGAAGTCGGGGTGATCGGTGGCAGTGGCCTCTACCAACTGGTCGACGGTGGCACGGCGGTCGAGGTCTCCACACCGTACGGCCGCCCGTCCGACCCGGTCACCGTCGGACACGTCGATGGCCGCACCGTGGCGTTCCTGCCGCGGCACGGCGCCGACCACCGGTTTCCCCCGCACCGGATCAACTACCGGGCCAACCTCTGGGCACTGCGTGCGCTCGGGGTACGCCAGATCCTCGCACCCTGCGCCGTCGGATCACTCACTGCGGAACTGGGCCCCGGGGCGCTCGTCCTCCCCGACCAGATGGTCGACCGGACCAGCGGACGAGCCTGCACGTACTTCGACAACGGTGCGGTCCACACGTCGTTCGCCGACCCGTACTGCCCGAACGGGCGTGCGATCGTCGCCGCGGCCGCCCGCGAGATCGGAGTCGAACCCGTCGTCGGCGCCACGATGGTGGTGGTGGAAGGACCCCGCTTCTCCACCCGAGCGGAGTCACAGTGGTACGCCCACCAGGGCTGGCAGCTGATCAACATGACTGGGCACCCAGAAGCCCACCGCCGGTTGGCACGACGTGCTGCTGGTGCTGCCGTACGCCGCGCTGACCACAGTGGTGGTGCTGCTGCACCGCC
>NZ_JBEYSL010000643.1:0-3218 GCF_040642735.1 Micromonospora sp. NPDC047753
AATGGCGACAGCTCCGTCACGGCGGCCTGAGATCGGTCGAGCATCGACGACTGTCCGTCACGTTAGCGTTAACAGTGAGCGATTGTCCATAGACTCGAAGACCTGCGCACCGCAGTACGAGGAGACCGTCGAGATGCCCATCTTGGACATGATCTTCAGGACGCCCTTGCCGAGCGCCTTCGCGTAGTTACGCACCGCGGCGGCGGGCTCCACCCCGACCAACGTGCCGGCGGCCGTCATTCGGTCCGGAGCGCCGTCCAACGGCGCGGAGGCCGAATTATGGCCGTAAGCGATCATGTCCTCGACCGACTCGAACGCCAGGTACGGGTTGACCGCCGCCGCGCCGTAGCCGATCAGCACCGCCGCATGGTGCACCTCCCGGCAGTCCCCGGACTCGACGATCAGCGCCGCCCGCGTACGGGTCTGCTCGCGGACGAGGTGCTGGTGCACGGCGGCGGTGAGCAGCAGCGACGGGATCGGCGCCAGGTCGGCGTTGGAGTCCCGGTCGGAGAGCACCAGGATGCGCACCCCGTCCTCGATCGCCTCGGAGACGTGCCGGCAGATCTCGGTCAGCCGCGCCTTGATCCCGGCGGCGCCCTCCCGGATCCGGTACAGCCCGGAGACCCGGACCGCCTTGAAGCCGGGCAGGTCGCCGTCCTCGTCGATGGAGAGGATCTTCGCCAGCTCGTCGTTGTCGAGGATCGGGTGCGGGAGCACGATCTGACGGCAGCTCGCGGCACCCGGGTCGAGCAGGTTGCCCTCCGGCCCGATCGTCGACGCCAGGCTGGTCACCAACTCCTCGCGGATGGCGTCCAACGGCGGGTTGGTGACCTGGGCGAAGAGCTGGTGGAAGTAGTCGTAGAGCAGCCGCGGCCGGGTGGACAGCGGCGCGATCGGGGTGTCCGTACCCATCGAACCGAGCGGCTCGGCGCCGGTGCGGGCCATCGGCCCCAGCAGGATCTTCAGCTCCTCCTGCGTGTAGCCGAAGGTCTGCTGCCGGCGGCGCACCGAGTCGTGCGTGTAGACGGTGTGCTCGCGCGCCGGCAGGTCGTTCAGCTCGATCAGCCCGGCGTGCAGCCACTCGCCGTACGGCTGGGCGGCGGCCAACTCGGACTTGATCTCCTCGTCGTGCACGATCCGCCCGGCCACCGTGTCGACCAGGAACATCCGGCCCGGCTGGAGCCGCCCCTTGGCGACCACGTGGGCCGGGTCGAGGTCGAGCACGCCCGCCTCGGAGCCGAGCACCACGAGCCCGTCGTCGGTCTGCCACCAGCGCCCCGGGCGCAGCCCGTTGCGGTCCAGCACCGCGCCGACGATCTCGCCGTCGGTGAAGGCCACCGACGCCGGGCCGTCCCACGGCTCCATGAGGCTGGCGTGGAAGCGGTAGAAGGCGCGCTTGGCCGGGTCCATCCCCGGGTCGTTCTCCCACGCCTCGGGGATCATCATCAGCACCGCGTGCGGCAGGCTCCGCCCGGCCAGGTGCAGCAACTCCAGGACCTCGTCGAAGTTCGCCGAGTCGGACGCCGCGGGGGTGCAGACCGGGAAGACCCGTCGGATGTTGCCGGGCACGTTCGGCGAGCGCAGGAGCGCCTCGCGGGCCTGCATCCAGTTGCGGTTGCCCCGGATCGTGTTGATCTCGCCGTTGTGGGCGATGAACCGGTACGGGTGCGCCAGCGGCCAGGACGGGAAGGTGTTCGTGGAGAAGCGGGAGTGCACCAGCGCGATGGCGCTGTCCACCCGCTCGTCGCGCAGGTCCGGGTAGAACGCCGGCAACTGGTCGGGCGTGAGCATGCCCTTGTAGACCATGGTGCGGCTGGACAACGACGGGAAGTACGCCGGAACGCCACGCTCGGCGGTCTCCCGCTCGGCCTGCTTACGCAGACAGAACGCCACCCGGTCCAGCTCAAGGCCGCGCAGCGGGGAGCCGGCCGGCCCGTCGGGTGTGTCGGTGAGGCGGTGCGCCGCCAGGAAGAGCTGCCGGACCCGGGGCATCGCCGCCAGGGCGGTCTCGCCCAGGTCACTCGGGTCGATCGGCACGTCCCGCCAACCGAGCAGATCGGCGCCCTCGACCAGTGCGTACTTCTCGACGACCCGGCGGGCACGCGCCTCGGCGGCATCGTCGTCGGGAAGGAAGACCAGCCCGGTGGCGTACTCGCCCGCTGGGGGAAGCGCGACGTCGGCCACCGCGCGCAGGAACGCGTCGGGCACCTGGATCATGATGCCGGCGCCGTCGCCGGTGTTCGGCTCCGCGCCCCGGGCGCCCCGGTGGTCCAGCCGACAGAGCGCGCCGAGCCCGTTGGCGACGACCGAGTGTGAACGCCGGCCGTGCAGGTCCGCCACGAAGGCCACGCCGCAGGCGTCGTGCTCCTGCGCTGGGTCGTAGAGGCCCTGGGCGGACGGACGGGGGTGGGGCGTCGGGGACGCCTGCGGGCTGTGCGGGTGCGGCTGTTCTGTGTCCGCGTACGGCTGAGCCACCGGGCCTCCTGTCGTCACTCAGGTTGGATCATGGTGGGGACGACGTCGGCCCGTGGGTCTATTGAGTCTACGTTAGGGCCGGGGTCGCACGGCCACCCGAGATTGATCACACCGTCCACAGGCTGGGACGTGTAGTCTCGCGCGGTGGATCCGCTGCACAGGCACGTCTTCGACCGGTTGGAACGCTTCTACGACGCGGTGCCCCGCGACGTCGCCGCTGCGGAGGAGCATGGCGCGTTGGTGCTGTTCGTCCGCGAAGGCGCCGGCTGGCCGTTCTATGCCCGCCCCCGGATCGACGCCACCGAGCCGCCGTCGCTGGCCGACGTGGCCTCGGTCCGCGAGCGCCAGCGGAAGCTGGGCCTGCCGGAGGCCTTCGAGTGGGTGCACGAGACGACCCCGGAGCTGCTGGCGGTGGCCCGCTCGGCGGGGCTCAGCGTGCTGGAGGCGCCGCTGATGGTGCTCGACCCGAGCGCGCTGCCCGACCCGGCGACGCTCTCCGACGCGGCGGTGCGGGTGCTGGCCGCTGACTCCCCCGGTTTCGCCGCCGATGTCGCCGCACGGCGTGCCGTGGCAGCGGTGGCGTTCGCCGCCGCCGGCACCGCGCCCGGCGAGGCGGGTCCGGCCGAACGCGACGCCGCCGTCACCGAACTCGAACTGGCCGCGCTCGACGAGGAGCGCGTCCGGATCGCCGACGGGCGACGGATCTCCGCGCTGGCCGGCACGCCGACCGAGGGCTCACTGGC
>NZ_JBEYSL010000644.1:0-3216 GCF_040642735.1 Micromonospora sp. NPDC047753
GCTCGCTGTGCCAGGCCGACCCGTCCGAGGACCTGTCGGCGGTCTGCACGACGCTGGACGCGCGGTGCGTGTAGTGGTTCACCCCGGCGTCGGACGCGGCGGCGAGGAGCGTCCGCCACGACCGTGGCGGCGCCCCGGCGCGTTCGAGGTGTGGCAGGCTCGACGCCATGCGGCTGGAGAACGTCTGGTTGCGGTACCACCGGCGAGGGCCGTGGGTGCTGCAAGGCATCGACGTGCGGATCGGTCCCGGCGAGGTGGCGATCGTGCTGGGTCGCAACGGGGTGGGCAAGTCGACACTGCTCCAGGTGGCCGCGGGGGTCCTCCGCCCGGGCCGTGGCCAGGTCACCGGCCGGCCGGCACGGGTGGGCTGGGTGCCGGAGCGTTTCCCGGCGGACCAACCGTTCACGGTGACCCGCTATCTGACCGGGATGGCCCGGGTGGCGGGGCTGGGCCGGGCCGCGGCCGACGACGCGGTGACCTCCTGGACGGACCGGCTCGGGCTGTCCGCCTTCCGCTCGGTCCGGTTGCCGGAGCTGTCCAAGGGCACCGCGCAGAAGGTCGGCCTCGCCCAGGCGCTGCTGCGCCCACCGGGCCTGCTGGTGCTCGACGAGCCGTGGGAGGGGCTGGACGCCGCCACCCGTGAGCTGGTGCCCGAGCTGATCGCCGAGGTGCTCGCCGCCGACGGGTCCGTCCTGGTCAGCGACCATCGCGGCGAGACGGTCCGGCTCCCGGCCGCGCGCCGCTGGCTGGTGGCCGACGGCTCGCTCTCCGAGGAGACGTCGTCGACGGACGAGACGATCGCGGTGGTCGAGGTCGCGGTGCCGGCCGCGCGGGTCGCCGGCACCGTCGCCCGGTTGCGCGCCGAGGGCCATCAGGTGCTGCGGGTACGCTCCGACGCCTCCACCGCCACGTCCCAGGCCCTACCCGTCGAGCCGCTCCGGTCGGCCGGTGCCGCCCGACCCGCCGAGCCGTCGCTCGAAATGGCCGGGGAGTTAACGGCGGGCCGGCCGGACACCGCCGACGCGGCTGTCGAGTCGGCAGCGGGGGAGACCCGGTGAGCCCCCTGGTCCGGATGCGGTTGGCAGGTTTCCTGCGAACCGGCCGGGCGTTGGCGCCGTTGCTCGCCGGCCTGATCACGCTCGGCACCCTCTACGGCGGTGGTCGCGCCCAGCCGGCGGAGGCGTACGGCGTTTCCGCGGTGGTGCTCTTTCCGGTGCTCGCCTGGCAGACCAAGATCCTCTTGGACGTCGAGCCGGACGTGCAGCGTCGGCTGGCGCAGGTGACTGTCGGGGTGGCCCGGGAGCGGTTGGCCGGGCTGCTCGCCGCCGCGGTGGCGGCGCTGGTGACGGTGGCCGTCGCGCTGCTTTTTCCGTGGCTGGTCGGCGGAGTGTCCGGTCCGGTCGACCCGGGGGATCGGTCGATTCCGGTCGGGCTCGCGCTGGGATTGTGGGCGCACGTGCTGGTCGTACCCGCTGCGGTTGCTCTTGGGGCGCTGGCCAGCCGGGCGTCGGTGGGCGGTGCCGGGTACGGCGTCGCGGTGTTGGCCCTCGGCGGGGTCGGCGCTGTGGTGTTCGGCCTTAGCGGCTCGGTGGCACCCTGGCTGGCACCGCCGATCATGGCCGCCGCTCGCACCACCGCCGGCGACGCCGCCGCGTTGACAGTGCTGGGGTTGAGCGGGTGGGCGCTGGCCTGGAGCGCCGCGGTCGTCGGCGGCTACCTGTGGCGTCGGCGGGCGCAGGGCTGACCCGGTCGGTGACCCAGCTCACCAGGGGCGATTTGGCGCTCGTGAGCTGGGCGCGTACTGTTCACACAGTCATCCGTGTTCTCATGGATGAGGAACCACCCAGAGACCGCTGGTCATCGTGCTTCGGCACGGTCGAAGGTCCCGCGACAACGGGCGACCCGCGTAGGGCGGCAAGCGTAACTCGGCAGTGAGCATGGTCCGCCGACCATGACGATCCGCCGGCCCTCGCCCCGTGCGCCCTGCGCCGGGGCTTTTTCGTTGTCGCGCTGCCTCCGCCCCCGTTCCGGCTTCGGCCGAGACGGGGACCAGCCTCGAGTAACGAGAGAGGAGGGACATGGCGGACAAGCCGATCCGGGCCGACAAGGCCACGGCCGTCGCTGAGCTGACCGAGAGCTTCCGCAGCTCGGGCGCCACCGTGCTGACCGAGTACCGCGGTCTGACGGTTTCCCAGCTCACCCAGCTTCGGCGCTCGCTCGGCGCCGACACCAGCTACACGGTCGCGAAGAACACGCTGGCCAAGCGTGCTGCGACGGACGCGGGCATCACCGGCCTCGACGAGCTGTTCACCGGTCCTACCGCGCTGACTTTCGTTTCGGGCGACGTCGTCGAGGCGGCGAAGGGGCTTCGCGACTTCGCGAAGGCCAACCCGAAGCTCGTCATCAAGGGCGGTGTCTTCGAGGGCAAGGCCATCACTGCGGCCGAGGTCACGAAGCTCGCCGACCTGGAGTCCCGCGAGGTGCTGCTGGCCAAGCTGGCCGGCGCGATGAAGGGCAACCTGAGCAAGGCCGCGGCCCTGTTCCAGGCCCCGCTGTCGAAGACCGCCCGTCTGGCGGCTGCACTGCAGGACAAGCGCGAGAAGGAGGGCGCCGAGGCGGCCTGAGGCCCCCACGGCGCACCAGTTCTTTACTTAACAGAATCAGGAAAGGACGCCAGATATGGCGAAGCTCAGCACCGACGAGCTGCTCGACGCGTTCAAGGAGATGACGCTGATCGAGCTCTCTGAGTTCGTGAAGCAGTTCGAGACGACCTTCGAGGTCACCGCTGCCGCTCCGGTCGCGATCGCCCAGGGTGGCGGTGGCGGCGGCGCTGCTGCCGAGGCCGAGCCGGAGCAGGACGAGTTCGACGTCATCCTCGAGGCTGACGGCGGCAAGAAGATCCAGGTCATCAAGGTCGTGCGTGAGCTGACCGGCCTGGGCCTCAAGGAGGCCAAGGACGCGGTCGAGTCCGCGCCGAAGGCCATCCTGGAGAAGGTCAACAAGGAGACCGCCGACAAGGCGAAGGCCAAGCTCGAGGGTGAGGGCGCCAAGGTCACCCTCAAGTGACCTGACGCTCCACCAACGCGTACCCGGCTCGTGAGCTGGGACACCATCGCGTCGCGGCGGGCGGTCGCTCTGGCGGGCCGCGCAGATCGCGATCGACCTACGTCGCCTGGCGCGAGCATGCGAATTTGTGACCTACGAACAGTTGCAGGC
>NZ_JBEYSL010000645.1:0-3206 GCF_040642735.1 Micromonospora sp. NPDC047753
TACGCCTCAGCACGCCAGACGAACGCACGGTGCTTGTGGCCGTGCACTACGAGGTGTACACCATCACGGGCACCCATGCGCTGGATCCTGGGCGCCAGAGCGGCCTCTGAGAGCTCACCCGTTGTCGAAACTCGTCGCCGTCGTTGCATCTATACACTCGGTATATATACTGCGGGTATATCGATGGCCGGCGGCCTGGTTCCGGCGTCGAGCAACCAGGGGAGGATCAATGCCAACCGTGAAACCTGTTGGTGCACGGGGGATCACGCGCCGTGGCCTTGTCGGAGCCACGCTGGCGGTCGGGGCCGGCGTACCGTTGGGCATCGCTGGCCGCGCCACGGCGGCAACCGCCGATGCGGGCCCGGCCCGGCTCACTCTCCCCCGGCCGACCGGGCCGTACCGCGTGGGTGTGGTGCCGCTGCATCTGGTCGACCGGTCGCGGCCGGAACCGCTGGCGGGGCCGGGGCGGTATCGGGAACTGATGGTCAGTGTCTGGTACCCCGCCCGGAACGAGCGGCGCTACCCGCGTTCCCCGTGGATGACTGCCGCCTCGATGCGCGTGCTGCTGGAATCCGCGGGCTTCGACCCCCACGCCGCGCTGGCGCCGCTGACGGCCGGGCACAAGGGCGCCCCGGTGCGGCACCCGGGCCGGCGGTTGCCGGTGGTGCTGTACTCGCACGGCGCCGGCAGCCACCGTTCGGACACCACCATCGTGGTGCAGGAACTCGCCAGCCACGGGCACGTGGTCGTCACTGTGGACCACACCTACGACGGATTCAGCGAATTCCCCGACGGCCGAGTCACCGTCCAGGAGGAAGACTTCGATTCCACCCCGTGGACCTACACCAGGGACGTCCGATTCGTCCTCGATCAGATCTGCGACCTCGCCGCCGGGGGCAACCCCGACGTCGACGACGCGCCACTGCCGACCGGGCTGGGTGCCGCCCTCGACCTGAGTCGGATCGGCATGTTCGGCTGGTCGAAGGGCGGCACCGCGACGGCCCTGACCATGGGCACCGACCGACGGGTCCGGGCGGGGCTGAGCCTGGACGCCCCGATGGTGTCGCAGCCGATGCCCACCACCGACCTGTACCGGCCGTTCATGCTGATGACTGCGCAGAACACCCGGGCCGCGGAGCCCGCCGTCGCCGAGTTCTTCACGCACCTACGGGGATGGCGACTCAACGTCCAGGCCGCCGAAGCGGTCCACTCGTCCTACGGCGACAACCAGTGGCTCGTGCCGCAACTGGCGAAGCTCATCGGCATGAGCGACGAGGAACTCGTGAGTTGGGTCGGCACGCTCGACCCCGCCCGCGCGGTCCGCATCGGGCAGGCTTACCCGCTGGCGTTCTTCGACCTGCACCTGCGGCACCGGGGCGGCCACCTCCTGAACGGCCCCAGCCGGTCCTTCCCCGAGGTGGCGTTCATTCCGTGACCCGATCGTCCACGCCGTGCGGGCGTGCCCCGAATCCGACCCCGACCTGGTCCTGAGCTGAGCCGTTTGATCGACTCGGCTTCCTGGAAGTCGGGGCGTCGCACCGCCCTGGACACCGCCACTTCCCGGAAACCGAGTCGATCAACGGGCGCGCGACACGACGCGCATGGGCTAGAGGCGGATGCCCAGGAGGGCGTCGACAGTGGTCGCGAAGAGAGCGGGCGCCTCAGGGTCGTCGGTGGCACCGGCGAGGGTCGCCTCGGCCCAGCGGTCGGCTGCGGCGAGGGCTCCGGGGGTGTCCAGGTCGTCGGCCAGGCGTGCGCGTACCTCGGCCAGCAGCTCGGCCCCGGACGGCCCGGCGGGCGCGGCGGCGGCCCGCCGCCAACGGTCCAGGCGCTCGTGCGCGGCGGTGAGCAGGTCGTCGGTCCAGGTGCGGTCGCTGCGGTAGTGACCGGAGATCAACGCCAGCCGGATCGCCATCGGGTCGACCTTGTCGGCGCGCAGCCGGGACACGAAGACCAGGTTGCCGCGGGACTTGGACATCTTCTCGCCGTCCAGGCCGATCATGCCGGCGTGGACGTAGTGCTCGGCGAACGGCGCCTGGCCGGTGAGCCGCTCGGCGTGCGCGGCGGAGGCCTCGTGGTGTGGGAACAGCAGGTCGTTGCCGCCGCCCTGCACGTCGATCCGGTCACCGAGCAGGTTGAGCGCGATGACCGCGCACTCGATGTGCCAGCCGGGGCGGCCCGGGCCCAGCTCCCCGCCCGGCCAGGACGGCTCGCCCTCGCGGGCGCCGCGCCACAGCAGCGGGTCCAGTGGGTCCCGCTTGCCGGCCCGGTCGGGGTCGCCACCGCGCTCGGGGAAGATCTCCAGCATCTGCTCGCGGGTCAGGTTCGACTCGTAGCCGAAGCGGGGCGTGGCGGAGATGTCGAAGTAGACGTCGCCGGTGCCGTCGTCGAGCCGGTACGCGGCACCGTCCTTGAGCAGCACCTCGACCTTGTCGGCAATGTCCGGGATCGACTCGACGGCACCCACGTAGTGCGCCGGCGGGATGATCCGCAGCGCCTCCATGTCCTCCCGGAACAGCGCCGTCTCGCGCATCGCCAGGACCACCCAGTCCTCGCCGTCGCGGGCGGCCCGCTCCAGCAGCGGGTCGTCGATGTCGGTGACGTTCTGCACGTAGCGCACCGGGCGGCCGGCGTCACGCCACATCCGCTGCACCAGGTCAAACGTGATCATGGTGGCGGCGTGGCCGAGGTGGGTGGCGTCGTACGGGGTGATGCCGCAGACGTACATGCTGCCCGCATCGGCCGGCTCACTCGGGTGGACACCCTGCCGCGCCGAGTCGTACAACGCCAGTGGCTCGCCCCTGCCCGGCAGCCGTGGCACCTCGTGTCCCGCCCAAGACTCCATGGGATCAGCCTAGCCAGCCCGCCGGCAACGCCGGAGCGCCCCACGGGTGATCAAGATGACAGCGGGTCACATGGGCGGCCAGGGCATCGCCGGCCAGTCCTCCGGAGGCTGCGGGAAGCAGCCGGTCTCGCGCAGCCGGTCGACCCGGGCGGCCACCTCGGCCACCTCGCTGATCGTCAGATGGTCGGCCAACTCCGCGCCGAGCGCACCGGCGACCTGACCGGCCAGCGCGTCGAGCATCTCCACGGCGTCCGCGGGCAGACGCTTACCGGCCCAACCCCAGAGCACCGTGCGCAGCTTGTCCTCCACGTGGAAGCTCACCCCGTGGTCCACGCCGTAGATCCGGTCGTCGGCACCGACG
>NZ_JBEYSL010000646.1:0-3193 GCF_040642735.1 Micromonospora sp. NPDC047753
AGTTGGCCCGGTCGAATGGCTGACGAAGACTTCGTGGAGTTCGCGCAGGCGGCCGCCGGCCGGCTGCGCGACGCCGCCTTCCTGATGTGCCGCGACTGGCATCTCGCCCAGGACCTCACCCAGACGACGCTGGCCAAGGTGTACGCCAACTGGAGGCGGGTCCGCCGGGCCGACGATCCCCACGCGTACGCCCGCAAGATACTGCTGCGCTGCATGCTCGACCAGCAGCGACGTCGTTCCAGCCGCGAGTTGGCGATGTCGACGCCGCCGGAGCGGGGAGAGGAACATCCGGCTGAGCTGCGCATGACGTTGCTGGACGCGGTCGCCACCCTGCCGTTGCGGGACCGGGCGATCATCGTCCTGCGTTACTGGGACGACCTGAGCGTGGAGGCGACCGCCGAGGTAGTGGGCGTCTCCATCGCCGTCGTCAAGAGCCAGAGCATGCGCTCCCTCAACCGGCTGCGCGAGCTGCTCGGCGAGACCCGTTCCGAGCTGTTCGCCGAGGAACGCCATTGACGGGTCCCGTCTGCGGGCGGGGTGTGGCGGATCCCTTTGGGGTCGGACCGTCGGCCGGCGAACCGGCGCGTCGGTGCTGCGGCGGCGACGAAGGTGCCGCCACGCGTCGGCCGAAGCGCCACGTGTGGTGGCAGGTATCTGCGTCTGGGGAGGTTCTCGGTGTCCGTATCGAGCAGCAGGACGAGCCGAGGCCGGATTCGCGGCAGAGGCCGAGGTTCGGTCGCGGTCCTGTCGGCGTTGTTGGTGATGGCCGCAGGGTGCGATCGGGGGGAGGCCGGTGTCGGCTCCGACGAGCTGCACACAGTGAACGCGGACCGGGGCGACCCGGGTCTGCTGCTGGGGGCGGGCGATCTGGGAGCGGACTGGCACGAGGACGACGCGCGAACCGGTCTGGCGGCCTGGCCGTGGGAGCAGGACAGCTGTCCCGACTACCGGAGCAGCGACTACCTGGCCAAGTCCCATCGGCGCGCTGCCGTGGAGCGCTACTACCGGCTGTCTGACGGCTCGTCGCCGGCCCACCACGTCGTGGAGACGTACGAACCTGGATGGGCCGAGCGGAACGTCGATGACGTCCGTCGGGTCCTCCTGCGCTGTGCGAGCTACCCGGTCCTCGGATCGCAGGTCTCGTTCGACGTCGTGGATCCGCATTATCTGGAGGGCGCCGGGATGCTCATTCGAGGTCGCATCGCACATGCGGACGCCCCGAGCACCGTCACGTACTTCGTGATGGTGAGACGAGGCGAGACGGTCTCGACGGTCCGCCTGCCCGATCCGGGCAGTCAGGCCGTGGTGGACTCGATCGCGGCGAGGGTGGTGGCCCGCCTTGGCTGAGCGGATTGGCCGGCGGCTGTCGCGACGCTGGGTTCTCTCCGCGGCCACCGTGTCGCTGGCCGGCGTTGCGACGGCCGCCTTCGGTGCCACGCGCGGCCGCGACGGCGACGGAGCCGGACCATCGCACGGTTCCTCCCCGGCCAGCCCGATCCCCACGACGCCGGCCATCGACTGGATCGGCCAGGCGAGAATGCGCATCAAGGCCTACGTGGAGCGGTACGACGGCCACCTGGCGGTCGCGGCACTGGATCGGCAGGGAACGGCTTCGGTGACGGTCGGCGCCAAACGGTTCGAGACCGCCAGCATCGTCAAGGTCAACATCCTCGCGGCTCTCCTGCTGCGCCAGAACCCGCCGGGCAAGGCCCTGAGTTCCGGCACCCGGCGGTTGGCCGAGGCCATGATCGTGTCCAGTGACAACGATGCGGCGGTGGCCCTGTGGCAGCGGATCGAGGGCTCGCGCGGCCTCAACGCCGCGAACCGCGAGCTCGGCCTGCGTGAGACGAAGCCCAACTCGCACTGGGGACTCACCACGACCACGGTCGCCGACCAGCTTCGTCTGCTGACCGCGCTGACGTCGCCGACGGGACCGCTGACCCCGCAGGACCGTACCTTCGTCATGGGTCTCATGAAGAAGGTGATCCCCGAGCAGCGGTGGGGGGTCACCGCCGCACGGGAGCCGGGCGGTCGTTCCGAGTACGTCAAGAACGGCTGGGACACCGCTGATGTTGACGGGGGTCGTTGGCTGGTCAACAGCATCGGGCGGGTCGTCGAGGCCGATCATGACTGGCTGATCGCCGTGCTCTCCGACCATCACGTGAGTCAGAAGGAGGGCATCCGCGTCGTCGAGAAGGCCGCCACGTACGTGCTCAAGGAGCTGCGCGCCGCCACTGCGCACGACGGGCTGTCGCCGGGGTAGGCCCGCGTCCGCTCAGGCCGACAGTGGGTCGGTCGACCTGCCGGGTAGGCGCCTGTCATCGCCGGCAGCACACAATTCCCGATCTTGTACCCATCCGTCTGCGGGTCTGCCTCGAATGCCTCATGACAGCAGCAATCGAGTACAAGCATCTGAGGAGTTCGTATGAAGCGGCGCCTGTTTGCCACGGTCGGCGTGATCGCCGTGTTGGCCCTGTCCGCCTGCGGCGGAACCGACGGCGAGGACACCGCCAGCGGAACGCCGAGTACGTCGGCCAGCGCGCCGATGGCCTCGGCTTCGCCGTCGATGATGATGTCGGGTCAGTTCGGCTCGGGGTGCGCGGCCGTGCCGACCGATTCGTCCAACCCGGGAAGTTTCGAGGCAATGGCGAAGGTGCCGGTGGCCACCGCCGCGTCCGGTAACCCACTGTTGTCGACGCTGGTCACGGCCGTGAAGCAGGCCAACCTGGTGGACTCGCTCAACGGCGCGCAGGGCGTGACGGTGTTCGCGCCGACCAACGACGCTTTCGCCAAGATCCCGAAGGCCGACCTGGACAAGGTCCTGGCCGACGACGCCATGCTGAAGAAGATCCTCACCTACCACGTGGTGCCGACCCAGTTGTCCCCGGACACCCTGGCCGGCACCCACAAGACGATGCAGGGCGACGACGTCACGGTGACCGGTAGTGGTACGTCGTTCACCGTCAACGGCACCTCGATGGTGGTCTGCGGGAACGTCTCGACGGCCAACGCCACCGTGTACATCGTTGACAGCGTCCTGATGCCCAAGAGCTGAGGGTGTCCACCCCCGTCGAGCCCCGGCCGGCAAACCGCCGGCCCGGGGCGGGCCCCACCCAGGCAGCCCCGTAGGGACGGCCCACCGCTGTACTACACTCACCAATAAAGCGGAAGGGGGTGGCCGGGTGGTGGGGTT
>NZ_JBEYSL010000647.1:0-3192 GCF_040642735.1 Micromonospora sp. NPDC047753
TTGCGTGGTCGGGGTTGTGGGACCCTGCTGAACAAGCTGACACTTGTTCGAGAAGTTACAAAGTCAGTGGCTAGTCGAACAGTCTGGAATGGCTGACCGTAGACGGTGAGAGTCCGGTAGGTGAAAGTTGCTGACCTTCTGTGGGTGTTCCCGAGTAGCGGCGGACCCCTGAAATCTGCCGTGAATCTGCCAGGACCACCTGGTAAGCCTAAATACTTCCTGGTGACCGATAGCGGACAAGTACCGTGAGGGAATGGTGAAAAGTACCCCGGGAGGGGAGTGAAATAGTACCTGAAACCGTTCGCCTACAATCCGTCGGAGCCTTGCGGGGTGACGGCGTGCCTTTTGAAGAATGAGCCTGCGAGTTAGTGGCATGTGGCGAGGTTAACCCGTGTGGGGGAGCCGTAGCGAAAGCGAGTCTGAATAGGGCGATTCAGTCGCGTGTCCTAGACCCGAAGCGGAGTGATCTAGCCATGGGCAGGCTGAAGCGCGGGTAAGACCGCGTGGAGGGCCGAACCCACCAATGTTGAAAAATTGGGGGATGACCTGTGGTTAGGGGTGAAAGGCCAATCAAACTCCGTGATAGCTGGTTCTCCCCGAAATGCATTTAGGTGCAGCGTCGCGTGTTTCTTGCCGGAGGTAGAGCACTGGATGGTCTAGGGGGCCCACAAGCTTACCGAAATCAGCCAAACTCCGAATGCCGGTAAGTGAGAGCGCGGCAGTGAGACTGCGGGGGATAAGCTTCGTAGTCGAGAGGGAAACAGCCCAGATCACCAGCTAAGGCCCCTAAGCGTGTGCTAAGTGGAAAAGGATGTGGGGTCGCATAGACAACCAGGAGGTTGGCTTAGAAGCAGCCACCCTTTAAAGAGTGCGTAATAGCTCACTGGTCAAGTGGTTCCGCGCCGACAATGTAGCGGGGCTCAAGCACACCGCCGAAGCTGTGGCATTCACATTTTATCCTCGCTTGGACGTGATTCCTTGTGCAGGTGTGTGGATGGGTAGGGGAGCGTCGTGCCGCGAGTGAAGCAGCGGGGTGACCCAGTTGTGGACGCGGCACGAGTGAGAATGCAGGCATGAGTAGCGAAAGAAGGGTGAGAAACCCTTCCGCCGGATGACCAAGGGTTCCAGGGCCAGGCTAATCCGCCCTGGGTGAGTCGGGACCTAAGGCGAGGCCGAGAGGCGTAGTCGATGGACAACGGGTTGATATTCCCGTACCCGCGAAAGAGCGTCCCTGATGAACCTCGTTGTGCTAACCGCCCGAACTTGATGAGGTCTTCGGACTGAGTTGAGGGAGCGTGGGAACCTGATGGGTAGTAGTCAAGCGATGGGGTGACGCAGGAAGGTAGCTGAGCCCGGCCGGTGGTTGTGCCGGGGTAAGCGTGTAGGCCGTGTTGTAGGCAAATCCGCAACACATGAAGGCTGAGACGTGATGCCGAGCCGATTCAGGTGAAGTCAGTGATCCTATGCTGCCGAGAAAAGCCTCTAGCGAGTTCTTAGCGGCCCGTACCCCAAACCGACACAGGTGGTCAGGTAGAGAATACCGAGGCGATCGGGCGAACTGTGGTTAAGGAACTCGGCAAATTGCCCCCGTAACTTAGGGAGAAGGGGGGCCGGAGACGTGAAGCCCCGCGCGGGTGGAGCGTTGTATGGCCGCAGAGAGCAGGGGGAAGCGACTGTTTACTAAAAACACAGGTCCATGCGAAGAAGTAATTCGATGTATATGGACTGACGCCTGCCCGGTGCTGGAACGTTAAGGGGACCTGTTAGCTCTTCGGGGCGAAGCGGAGAACTTAAGCGCCAGTAAACGGCGGTGGTAACTATAACCATCCTAAGGTAGCGAAATTCCTTGTCGGGTAAGTTCCGACCTGCACGAATGGCGTAACGACTTCCCCACTGTCTCAACCACAGGCCCGGCGAAATTGCAGTACGAGTAAAGATGCTCGTTACGCGCGGCAGGACGGAAAGACCCCGGGACCTTTACTATAGCTTGACATTGGTACTCGAATTAGCTTGTGTAGGATAGGTGGGAGCCGGTGAAGTCCATACGCCAGTATGGGTGGAGGCAATCTTGAAATACCACTCTGGTTGATTTGGGTATCTAACTTCGGACCGTTATCCGGTTCAGGGACAGTGTCTGGTGGGTAGTTTAACTGGGGCGGTTGCCTCCTAAAAGGTAACGGAGGCGCCCAAAGGTTCCCTCAGCCTGGTTGGCAATCAGGTGTTGAGTGCAAGTACACAAGGGAGCTTGACTGTGAGACTGACAGGTCGAGCAGGGACGAAAGTCGGGACTAGTGATCCGGCACTTGCGAGTGGAAGCGGTGTCGCTCAACGGATAAAAGGTACCCCGGGGATAACAGGCTGATCTTCCCCAAGAGTCCATATCGACGGGATGGTTTGGCACCTCGATGTCGGCTCGTCGCATCCTGGGGCTGTAGCAGGTCCCAAGGGTTGGGCTGTTCGCCCATTAAAGCGGTACGCGAGCTGGGTTTAGAACGTCGTGAGACAGTTCGGTCCCTATCCGCCGTGCGCGTAGGATACTTGAGAAGGGCTGTCCCTAGTACGAGAGGACCGGGACGGACGAACCTCTGGTGTGCCAGTTGTCCTGCCAAGGGCACGGCTGGTTAGCTACGTTCGGAAGGGATAACCGCTGAAAGCATCTAAGCGGGAAGCCTGCTTCAAGATGAGGTATCCCACCCACTTTGTGGGGTAAGGCCCCCAGCTAGACGACTGGGTTGATAGGCCGGAAATGTAAGCCCGGTAACGGGTTCAGTTGACCGGTACTAATAGGCCGAGGACTTGACTACTAAGCTGCTACGCGTCCACTGTGCAACTCTGAACAAGCGAACACCCGTGACATGGTGCCGGGGTTGTTTGATATGTTCATAGAGTTACGGCGGTCATGGCGGAGGGGAAACGCCCGGTTACATTCCGAACCCGGAAGCTAAGCCCTCCAGCGCCGATGGTACTGCACTCGTGAGGGTGTGGGAGAGTAGGACGCCGCCGGACAATCTTCCAGAGAAGCCCAACCCGTTAGGGGTGGGCTTCTCTGCGTCTCCGCCCCCCTTTTTTTAGGGGTGATCGGGTTCCCTCAGACTCGCCACGGGTCACGCTTGATCCTGATTGTCGTGGCTTCGTGGGCCCCGCGCCGCCGAGCTGGCAGCGCTGGACCGGGCGAAGACCAACTTCTTCGCA
>NZ_JBEYSL010000648.1:0-3191 GCF_040642735.1 Micromonospora sp. NPDC047753
GGGCCAAGGCAGTGGCGCGGGCCAGGGTGGCAGTGGTGCGGGCCAAGGCAGTGGCGCGGGCCAGGGTGGCAGTGGTGCGGGCCAAGGCAGTGGCGCGGGCCGGCGTGGCGGCGGAGGGACGGCCGGGAGCGGTGCCGCCTGGGCTGCCAGTCGGGCGGCCGCGGCCATCGAAGGCCCGGCGACGCCACACGGCGGCGCGGCACCGGGCGGGAGCGACTTCGCACCTCGCAGCGGCGGGACGACGCCTGTCGGCAGTGGGGTCGCACCTCTGGGCAGTGGGGCGACGCCCGCCAGTCGGGTGACGCCCGCCAGTGGGGTGGCGCCCGCCAGTAGCGGGGTCGCACCTACCGGCAGTGGGGTGATGCCCGCCGGCAGTGGGGCGATGCCCGCCGGCAGCGGAATGGCTTACCCCGGCAGCACGGCGTTCCCGGGCAGCGGGATGGCACTCTCCGGCGGCACGGCACCCCACGGCGGCGGAATGACGGCCGCCGACCCTGCGGGCTGGGGTGGTGACGAGGGCTGGGCCGGCGCCGGCGGCGAGGGCGGGCTGTTCGACGGCGGGCACGGCCTGGACTCGGTACCGGACGGTCCGCCGGTCGGCCGACACCGACGCACCTGAGCGGCCCGCACGCCACGCCAGCCTGCGACGCGGCTGGCCACCCCGGTCGGCGGCGTCCGCCGGACCCACGCCGCGCCTGCGACGCGGCTGGCCACCCCGGTCGGGCGGCATCCGCCGGACCCACGCCGCGCCTGCCACGCGGCTGGCCACCCCGCGCTGGACCTGGTTCCTTCACGTCGCGCCGATCGCGCCCGAGGCGGTCTGGTCACGCCGCCCTGGCGGGGCGGCCGGGGCGACGTCCCGGAGAGCGCTGATGTCTGTGAGTCATCACGATGACTCACAGACATCAGCGTCGAAGGAGTTACTGCCCTGGGGCGCGGAGCATCTGCGTGAGGTGAGGCATCCCGACGCCGGAGGCGCCCGGACCAGGCCACGGCGCGGGCGGGCCAGCGGGGAACGGGCCGGCGCGGATCGGGCCAGCGCGGATCGGGTCAGCGCGGATCGGGTCAGGGCAGGCGGGTCTGGAGCACACCGTTCTGGATCCGGGTGGGCAGGATCTGCTGGTCGTTGCCGGACGGCCCCTGTACGACCTCGCCGCCGTTGAGCCGGAAGGCGCTGCCGTGCCACGGGCAGACCACGCAGGCGTGGCCGTCGATCTCCTGCACCTCACCCTCGCCGAGCGGCCCGCTCTGGTGCGGGCAGCGCTCCAACATCACGGTCACCTCGTCACCGTGCCGGTAGAGGATCACCGAGATGTCGTCGTCCACCTCTCTGGTGATCAGGGTGCGTTGCGGCAGCGTCGCCATGTCGGCCAGCGAGTGCCAGCCATCGGTCATCCGGTGCAGCTCGGAGACGCTCTGGTTGACCTGCGCCCCCTGCTTGTACGCCAGGTGACCCCCGATGTACGCGCCGAGGCTCACCGTGGAGAGCCCGAGGAAGCCGAGGGCGCGACCCATTCCGTGGCGGCCGGACAGCCGGGCGGCCAGCGAGCCGGCGTAGAGCGTCATGCCGACGGTGTTGGCGGCGGCGTGCACCAGGCCGACCCGGCGCTGGTCCCGGGCGAGTGCCGCCCAGTCGTTCAGACCGGCGACGGCCGCCGGCAGCGCGCTGACGGTGCCCAGACCGACCAGCACCGTGGCGGGCCGGCGCTGCCCGGGCATGAGGTCCAGCACCGCGGCGCTGATCCACGCGCCGACCGGCACCTGCACCATCGCCGGGTGCAGCGGATGCCCGAGGGTCACCCCGTGCAACAGGTCGCGCAGCCGACGTGGACGTAGCGTCCCCAGGACGACCTTCTGCAACCGGTCGCCCGCGCGGTCCAGCCGGGAGTCCTGCTCAACTTTCGTCAAAAGTGCTCGCACGAGTACCGACTTCCCGGCGTTCGCCGTCGCAAACCGGCCAGCGGCGACAAACCTGCCGCACCACCCAGGCCGCCGATCTTGCAGTTTGTGCTCACAAAATCCTGGCCACAAGGGGCGAATCGGCAACCCAAAGTGCAAGATCGACGGGGATTGTGGGGTTGGGGCCGGGCCGGCATGCTGGCGGGATGGGTGTACGGGTGGAGCGGGTCGGGGCGGTCACCACAGTGGTGCTGGACCGGGCGGACGCTCGGAACGCCGTGGACGGTCCTACGGCTCGGGCGCTGGCGGACGCGTTTCGGGCCTTCGAGGCTGATCCGGACGCGTTGGTGGCAGTGCTCTGGGGCGCCGGTGGGACGTTCTGCGCCGGCGCCGACCTCAAGGCGATCGGCACACCGAGCGGCAACCGGGTCGAGCCCGAGGGGGACGGCCCGATGGGTCCGACCCGGATGACGCTCAGCAAACCGGTGATCGCGGCGATCTCCGGGTACGCGGTGGCGGGCGGGCTGGAACTGGCGCTCTGGTGTGACCTGCGGGTCGCCGAGTCCGACTCGACACTCGGGGTCTTCTGCCGCCGCTGGGGAGTGCCGCTGATCGACGGTGGCACCGTCCGGCTGCCCCGGTTGATCGGCGAGAGTCGGGCCATGGACCTGATCCTCACCGGCCGGCCGGTGCCGGCCGACGAGGCGTACTCGATGGGGTTGGTCAATCGGTTGGTGCCACCCGGCCAGGCGCGGGCCGCGGCCGAGGAGTTGGCGGCGGCGATCGCCCGGCATCCGCAGACCTGCCTGCGCAACGACCGGTTGGCACTGCTGGCCGCTGCGGGACGACCCGAGCCGGAAGCGCTGGCGACCGAGTTGGCGTACGGGATGGATTCGCTGGCCACTGACGCGGCGGCCGGCGCGGCCCGGTTCGCCGCGGGCGAGGGCCGACACGGCGCGACGCCGCCGGGAGGGTGGGTCCCCCCGACGGCGTCGGCTACCGGGTGAATCAGTTGCGGTTGATGGTGAAGGTCGTCGTGGGGTTCTGGATGTCCACGGCGTTGTTGCTCAGCCGCAGGTTGTTGAAGGTGACCGAGCCGACGGCCGGCCCCTGCCCCGCCTCCGGCATGGGGTTCGCCCAGATGGCGAAGCCGGACTTCGCGTCGTAGGCGTCCCCGCTCTTCCGGGCACCGCTGATCGAGACGTTCGTGAAGACCGTGTCGGTGATCGGGTTCTGCGGCTGCCCACCGACGTAGTTGGTCTGGAACATGATGCCGCTGTAGGTCGGATCGA
>NZ_JBEYSL010000649.1:0-3189 GCF_040642735.1 Micromonospora sp. NPDC047753
ACGCTCACACCGTGTACGTCTTGACGAGTTCGTCGATGTACTGCTTGCCGGAGAGCGGACCGCCGAAGGTCCAGATGCCGTTGGGCATCTTGTGCAGGTTGCCCTTCTGCACGAAGGGCAGCGACTTCCAGATGGCGTTGCCGGCGAGACCGTCGGCGAACACGTCGTCGCCGTCGGAGGCGTTGTAGAAGAGGTGCATGTCCGGGTCCTTGAGGACCGTCATGCCCTCGACGTCGGTCTGGCCCAGACCCCACACCTCATCGGTCTTGCCGGTCCAGGCGTTGGTGAGGCCGAGTTGAATGCCGATCTGGGAGACCAGCGCGCCCTTGCCGAACATCCGGATGCTGACGGTGCTGCCCTCCTTCCAGCCGTCGGCGATGGCGAACGGTCGGCCGGCGGCACCCGCGTCGGCGATCTTCTTCTTGCCGTCGGCGATGGCCGCGTCGAAGTCGGTAAGCAGCTTCTCCGCCTCCGCGGTCTTGCCGACCGCCTTCGCGATCATGGTGAGGTCGGTGCGCATCCGGCCCAGGTTGTCGGTGGCGTCACTGCCCTTGGCGACCACGACGGGGGCGTACTTCTCCAGCTGACTGACCATGTTGGCGCCCCGGTCGTCCTCCATCACGATGAGGTCGGGCTGGAGGGCGACGATCGAGTCGACGCTGGGCTCGCCACGGGTGCCGACGTCCTTGACGCCGGGGTCGAGCTTCGCCGAGGTGACCCAGGTGCCGTAGCCCTTCGGGTCGGCCACGCCGACCGGCATGACGCCCAGGCTGACCAGCATCTCGACCTCACCCCACTCGAGACCGACGACTTTGGTCGCCGGGGCCTTGAGGGTGATTTCCTTGCCCCGGCTGTCGGTGAGGGTGACCGGCCCGCCGTCGGCCGAGGCGGAGGTCTCGGGAGTGGCGGTCTTCTCGGTCGTGCCGCAGGCGCCGAGCGTCAGCGCGGCCACGACGGCGATGAGGGCGGTGAAACGGGTACGGGTCATGACGGTCTTTCTCTGCTGTGGATGGGGGGTGTTCAGACCAGGGCGCGGATCTGGTGCCGCCCGACCGGGCGGGTGGTGACCAGTCCGCTGACCGGATCGGTGGTCACCTCGATGCGGATCCCGTAGGTCTCGGTGAGGGCGTTCTCGGTGAACACCGTCGCCGGGGTGCCGGTGGCGCGGACCCGGCCCTGCTGCAACAGGACCACCTCGTCCGCCACTGCGGCTGCCTGGTTGAGGTCGTGCAGTACGACGCCGACGGCGACGCCGTGATCGTCCGCGAGGTCACGGACCAGGTCGAGGATCTCCACCTGGTAGCGCAGGTCGAGGAACGTGGTGGGTTCGTCGAGGAGCAGAACCGGGGTGTTCTGGGCGAGGCAGGTGGCCAACCAGACCCGCTGCAACTCGCCTCCGGAGAGTTCGTCGACGGGACGGTCGGCCATCGCGGCCACACCGGTGACGTCCATGGCGCGTGCGATGGCGGCGGGGCCGTCCGGGTCCTCGGTGCGCCAGCGCCCCCGGTAGGGGTGGCGGCCGTAGCCGACGACGTCGCGGACGGTGACGCCGCTGGGCACCGGCCGGCTCTGGGCGAGCAGGGTGACCCGCCGGGCGAACTCCCGGGCCGCGAGGCTGGCGGCCGTGACGCCGTCGGCGAGGTGCACGATTCCGGCCTCGATCGGGTGCAGCCGGGCCAGGGCCCGCAGCAGTGTGGATTTGCCGCTGCCGTTGGGCCCCACCAGTGCGGTGACGGCACCCGCGCGGAGGTCGATCGCGGCACCGTGTACCACCGGCACACCGTGATAGCCCAGACGGAGGTCGACGCCGGACAGGCTGCGCTCCCCGTTGACCGACGCCAACTCGTTCTGCATGAGGTTAGGCTAACCTAACCGAATGATGGCCTGTCAAGCCGGTCGCGGGGCCGTGACCGGCCGGACGGACCGGTGCTCGTCGGGCCCGTGCGCGCGTGGGGGATGCTGGGTCCGTGCACATCGCGACCCTCGGCCCACTCGCCGTCGACGGCAAGCCCGTTCGAGGTGAACGGCTCGCGGCGGTGCTCCGCGCGCTCGTCGACGCGCGGGGGCGAGCGGTCTCCGTGAGCCTGCTCGTCGACGCCGTCTGGGACGGCGTGCCGCCCGACGACGCGACCGGCGCCGTCCAGGCGCTCGTGTCCCGGGTACGTCGCCTCGGGCTGCCCGTGGTCGCCGTGCCGGGCGGCTACCGACTGCCCGCCGACGAGGTCAGCGTCGACGCGGTCGAGGCGCGCGCGCTCGTTGATCAGGCAGGCACCGTCCTCCGGTGCGGTGACGTCCGTGCCGCCCGCGGCCTGGCCGATCAGGCGCGGGCCCTGTTCCCCGAGGTGCCCGAGTTGGTCAGCGCCGAGGACACTCGCCTGTTCGCCGAGGTCGCCGCGCTGCGCGCGCAGGCGGCACTCGCCGGCGCGGGCCCGTACGACGAGGTCGACCTGGGCCGACTCGCCGCGCGGACACCGCCGGACGAGCCCTCCGCCGCCCTGCTCGTCCGGGTGCTCGCCGCCCAGGGACGGGAGGCAGAGGCGCTGGAGGTGGTCGAGCGGCTGCGCGCCGACCTGGCCGACCGCTACGGCACCGACCCGTCACCCGTGATCACGAGCGTCCACCTGGCGTTGTTGCGCGGTGAACTCACCGCACCGCCCGTCGCGGCACCGCCCCGGCAACAGGCGCGGATCACGCTGCCCGCCGCGTGGCGCCGCCCCATGGCCGCCCTCGTCGGGCGGGAGCGCGACGTCAAGGCCGTCACCGACGCGCTCGCCGAGGCACCCGTCGTGACGGTCGTGGCAACCGGCGGGGCGGGCAAGACCCGGCTCGCCGCCGAGGTGGCCAGGCGTACGGCAGCGGGTGGGCGGGCGGTCCGCGTGATCGAACTCGCTGGTCTGCGCTCGCCCGACGAGGTGCTGCCCACTGTGCTCGCCGCGTTCGGCGGTGCGGACACCACGGCGACCGGCGGCAACCTGGGCCTGGAGCGGCGGGTCCTCAGCCCCGAGGAGCGGCTGCGCGCCGTGGCGCCGGACCTCGACGGGCTGGTGGTGCTGGACAACTGCGAGCACGTGCTCGACGCGGTGGCCGTCGTCGTCGCGGACCTGGTCGCGGCGGCCTCGCCGGAGGTCGCGGTGCTCGCGACGAGCCGCGCCCCACTGGGCCTGCTCGGCGAGCTGGTGCAACGCGGTC
>NZ_JBEYSL010000650.1:0-3169 GCF_040642735.1 Micromonospora sp. NPDC047753
CGGCCAACCCGACCAGGCGAGGGAAGCCGTCGGTCTCCTCGGTCACCCACTGCGCGGCCCACACGCACTCCGCCACCTCGGGCCCGTCATCGGTGCAGTGAGCGCGAGGAGTGAGCCGGGTTTGCGAGCCCCGCAGTCGCGAACGAAAGGTAATCCAGTGAGCGCGAGGAGTGAGCCGGGTTTGCGAGCCCCGCAGTCGCGAACGAAAGGTGGCCCAGTGAGCGCGAGGAGTGAGCCGGGTTTGCGAGCCCCGCAGTCGCGAACGAAAGGTGGCCCAGTGAGCCGGTTCTGCGAGCGAAGGAGTCCCTGTGACCATCGAGTCTGACCGGCTGACACCGGCGCAGTTGCGCACTCTGTTCCTGTTCGAGGCGCTCGATGACGGGCAACTCGCCTGGCTGGCCGAGCACGGCCGGGTCGAGCAGCGTGCCGGCGGCACCCTCGTGTACGGCGAAGGTGAGCCCGCGACCTGCTTCTTCGTGCTGGTGCGCGGGGCGGTGGCGTTGAGTCGCCTGGTGCGCGGCGACGACGTCGAGGTCAGCCGGACCGACCAGCGCGGGGTGTACGGCGGGGCCACTCAGGCGTACCTGGGTGACCAGGTTGAGCAGATCTACCGCAACAGCCTGCGGGCGGTGACCGACGCGGAGTTCTTCGTGCTGCCGGCGGAGGACTTCGCGTACGCCCTGCGGTCCTGGTTTCCGATGCCCATGCACCTGTTGGAGGGGCTGTTCTTCGGGATGCGGGACAGCCAGGCGATCGTCGGTGAGCGGGAGCGGTTGCTGGCCCTCGGTTCGCTCTCGGCGGGGCTGACCCACGAGCTGAACAACCCGGCCGCGGCGGCGGTGCGGGCCACGTCGGTGCTGCGGGACCGGGTGGCCGGGATGCGGCACAAGCTCGCCATGATCGCCGATGGGCGGCTCGACGGGAGCGCCCTGCACGGCCTGGTCGCGTTGCAGGAGGAGGCGGTCGCCCGGGTGGCCACCGTGCCGAAGTTGACCCCGATGGCCACGGCCGACGCCGAGGACACCCTCACCGACTGGCTGGAGGACCATGGCGTCGGCGGGGCCTGGGACCTGGCGCCGATCCTGGTCGGCGGTGGGCTCGACGCTGCCTGGTTGGCGCAGGTGAAGGCCGCGGTCGGTGCCGCGGACCTGGAGGCGGCGGTGCGCTGGCTCACCTACACCGTCGACACCGAGCTGCTGATGCGCGAGATCGGCGACGCTGTCACCCGGATCTCCGGGCTCGTGGACGCCGCCAAGCAGTATTCGCAGCTGGACCGCGCGCCGCACCGGGTGGTGGACGTGCACGACCTGCTCGACGCGACGCTGGTGATGTTCAAGGGCAAGATCCCCGCTGAGGTCAAACTGGCCCGCGAGTACGACCGGGGCCTCCCACCGGTCCCGGCGTACGCGGCCGAGCTGAATCAGGTGTGGACCAACCTGATCGACAACGCGTTGGGCGCGATGGGGGAGAAGGGTGTGCTGACCGTCCGCACCGGACGGATCGGTGACCAGTTGGCGGTGGAAATCACCGACACCGGGCCGGGCATCCCGCCAGAGGTGCGTCCGCGCATCTTCGAGCCGTTCTTCACCACCAAGCCGGTCGGCGCGGGCACCGGTCTGGGGCTGGACATCTCGTACCGGATCGTGGTGCACAAACACCACGGCGACATCCGGGTGGAGACCGAGCCGGGCCGCACCACCTTCCGGGTCCTGCTGCCGATCACGGACGAGCCCCGCGACGCGCCGACTACCTAGAGACAGCAGGTGGTCGCGGGCAGTAGTCTCGGGCGGCATTTGTGATCCCCGCCCGGAGGAGGGTCCGTGGAGTCGATGGCCCGCCAGCGCACCGCTGCTGAGGACGACGACCAGCCGATCGACCCGCCCGGCGACAGCTCGGTGCTGCCGGAGCTGGAGGATCGGGACTGGCTGCACCACGCGCAGGAGTTCGCACACACCAGCTTCTGGGCGGTGGCCCGGCGGCTGCCCCGGCTGGTCCGGGAAGCGGTCGGCCTGGCCTGGTCCACGAACCAGCGCGACACCGTCGCCTCCATCGGCCTGAACATCGCCGCCGGGGTGATGACCACGTTCGGCCTGCTCGCCACGACGAGCGTGCTGCGCGAGTTATTCGCCGCCGGTCCCACCCCGGACCGGGTCCGCTCGGCCCTGCCGGCGCTGATGGTGGCCGCGGCGGCGGTGTCGGCGCGCGGCGGCCTGACCATCGCGGCCGGTTGGGCCCAGGCCCGGCTGACCCCGCAGATCAACTACCAGGTGGAGTTACGGCTGTTCGAGGCCACCACGGCGGTGGACCTGGCCGCGTTCGACGACGCCGGCTTCGCCGAGGAGATGGACCGCGCCCGCGACCGGGGGATGGGCGAGGCGGCGTGGATCGTCGACCACACCGTCAACCTTGTCACCGGCGTGGTCGGTATGCTCGCCACCGCCGTGGCGGTGACCGTCATTCAACCGCTGCTGCTGCCCTGCCTGTTGCTCGCCGCGGTGCCCCAGGCGATCACGGCGGTGCGGATGGCCCGCCGGGAGTACCTGGCGATGCTGGCTCGGATCACCCGCCGACGACGGATGTGGATGCTCGCCCACCTGATGGCCAACCGGCACACCGCCGCCGAGGTGCGCGCCTACCAGATGCGCGACTTCCTGCTCGCCGAGTACCGCGGTGTGATGGCCGTCGAGACCCGTGCCCAGCTGCGGCTGGTCCGCTCGCAGACGGGCACCCGGGTCGTCGGTGCCACGGTGGCGGGGCTGGCCACCTTCGGCGTGTACGCGGTCCTCGGTGGTCTGCTGCTCAGTGGGATGGTCGCCCTCGCCGCCGCGGCCACCGCCCTGCTCGCGTTGCAGTCCGCGCGGACCAGCCTGGGCGTGGCGGTAGTCGCCACGAACTCACTGTACGAGGACGCCCTCTACTACCAGGACTACCAGGACTTCCTGGCCCGCGCCCGGGCCCGGGTGCCGGTCGGAGGCAGTCGGGTGGCCGACGGCGTCGACGTGATCGAGGTGGACGGCGTGAGCCTGCGCTACCCGGACACCGACGCACCGGCGGTGGACCGGGTCAGCCTCACCGTCCCCGGAGTGGTCGCCCTCGGTGGCCAGCCAGTACGCGACCGCGCCGAAGACGGCGCTGTCGGCGACCCGGTCCATGCTTGAGTCGAGGAACG
>NZ_JBEYSL010000651.1:0-3161 GCF_040642735.1 Micromonospora sp. NPDC047753
CCGCGCTCGCAGCAGCGTCTCCTCCAGCGGGGCCACCGGGAAGGCCAGCGGGTCGAGGTCGGGAGCGGAGTCCAGGTCGCGGACCAGGAGCCACTAGTTGACCCACTGGTTGGTGACAGCCGTGTACTCCCGGGCGTGCACCAGCAGGCCGGCGATGAACGACTTCGCCACCTTGGACAGCTTCATCGGGTCGCCGCTGTCGTGGAAGGCGTTGCGCTCCCCCTCGAACAGCGACAGGTGGGTGTGCATCCCGCTTCCCGGCTGGTCGGTGAACGGCTTCGGCATGAAGCTGGCCTGCACACCGGTGGAGAGCGCGACCTCCTTGACCACGTGCCGGAAGGTCATGATGTTGTCGGCGGTGGTGAGCGCGTCGGCGTACCGCAGGTCGATCTCCTGCTGGCCGGGTGCGACCTCGTGGTGGCTGAACTCGACCGAGATACCGATGCGTTCCAGCGCGAGTACGCCCTGACGGCGGAAGTCCCGGGCCACGGCGTGGGTGGTGTGCTCGAAGTAGCCGCCGGTGTCGACCGGGGTGGGCACAGTGCCGTCCTGCGGACCGTTCTCGAGCAGGAAGAACTCGATCTCGGGGTGGGTGTAGAAGGTGAAGCCCTTCTCGGCCGCCTTCGACAGCGCGCGGCGCAGCACGTGCCGGGGGTCGGCCCAGGACGGCCCGCCGTCGGGCAGCAGGATGTCGCAGAACATCCGGGCGCTCTCGCCGCTGACCCCGCCTTCGAAGGGGAAGACCTGGAAGGTGGTCGGGTCGGGCATGGCAACCATGTCCGATTCGAAGACCCGGGCGAAGCCCTCGATCGCCGAGCCGTCGAAGCCGATGCCTTCCTCGAAGGCCGCCTCGAGCTCGGCGGGTGCCACCGAAACGCTCTTGAGCGTGCCCAGAACGTCGGTGAACCACAGCCGGACGAACCGGATGTCCCGCTCTTCCAGCGTGCGGAGGACGAACTCCTGCTGACGGTCCACTTCCCCAACCCCTCGCGACACTCTTTTGTCCGCCTTGGCCGGGCTGAACCCGACCTGATCGCCCAGTGTTCCCGGGCCTGGTTACGCAGACGTTACGCGAACTGCCGCCGGCCGTCCCCTCGTGTCCCGCCGGGCGAGCGCGGGGCCCACCCCTGCCGCCACGACGACCGAACCACCACCGACGGCCGAACCACCACCGAGGGCCGCCACGACGGCCGAGCACCTGCCGCCGCGGCCTCGCGGGCGCCCGTCGCGGCGGGTGGCGGCCGTCTCGTCGGAGGGTACGGACTGTCGCGACGAGGCTGGGGCAAGATGAAGGCATGCCCACCCTGCGTCTCGCCCTTTCCCAGGTCAACCCGAGCGTCGGCGACCTCGCCGGAAACGCCGATCTGGTCCGCAGTTGGACTCGCCAGGCCGCCGACGCCGGTGCCCAGCTGGTGCTCTTCCCGGAGATGATGCTGACCGGGTACCCGGTCGAGGACCTGGTCTTCCGGCGTTCCTTCGTCGCCGCGTCCCGGGCCGCCGTGGAGCGGCTGGCCGCCGACCTGGCCGCCGACGGTCTCGGCGAGTTGCCGGTCGTGGTCGGCTACCTGGACGCCGACGGTCCGCCGCAGGTCAGCGGGGACGCCGAGCCGGGCCGGGGTGCCCGCAACGCCGCCGCGCTGCTGCACCGGGGTGCCGTCGTCGCCCGCTACTTCAAGCACCACCTGCCCAACTACGGGGTCTTCGACGAGGACCGTTACTTCGTCCCCGGCGACACTCTGACGGTGGTGCGGATCGGGGGCGTGGACGTTGCGCTGACCATCTGCGAGGACCTGTGGCAGGCCGGCGGTCCGTTCGCCGCCGCCCGGCAGGCCGGCGTCGGCCTGGTCGTCAACATCAACGGCTCGCCGTACGAGCTGAACAAGGACGACTTCCGGCTCCCGCTGGTCCGCCGCCGGGCCGCCGAGGCGGGCGCCACCGTCGCGTACGTCAACATGATCGGCGGGCAGGACGAGCTGGTCTTCGAGGGCGACTCGATGATCGTGACCGCCGACGGCGAGCTGCTCACCCGCGCACCGCAGTTCGTCGAACACCTACTCGTGCACGACGTCGAGCTGCCAGCCGCCACCGCCGCGACGACCACGGAGACCGTCGCGGACGGCATGCGCATCGTGCACAGCACGCTGGACGGCGTTCCGGCCACGCCGACCGGTCCGGCCGCCACCGGCGGTGTGATCGAGCCGGTGGCCGACGAGGCCGAGGTGTGGCAGGCCCTGGTGCTCGGCCTGCGGGACTACGTCAACAAGAACCGGTTCCCGTCGGTGGTGCTCGGTCTCTCCGGCGGCATCGACTCGGCGGTGGTGGCCGCGTTGGCCGTCGACGCCCTCGGGCCGGACCGGGTGGTCGGGGTGTCGCTGCCCAGCCAGCACTCCTCCGAGCACTCACGCGAGGACGCGGCCGACCTGGCCAAGCGCACCGGCCTGGACTACCGCGTCGAGCCGATCCAGCCGATGGTGGACGGCTTCCTGGCCAACCTGTCGCTGTCCGGTGTGGCAGTGGAGAACCTCCAGGCCCGGGTCCGTGGCGTGATCCTGATGGCGCTGTCGAACCAGGAGGGCCACCTGGTGCTGACCACCGGCAACAAGAGCGAGCTGGCGGTCGGCTACTCCACCCTGTACGGCGACTCGGTGGGCGGCTTCAACCCGGTCAAGGACGTCTGGAAGACGCTGATCTGGCGGCTGGCGAAGTGGCGCAACACGGACGCGGCTCGGCGCGGTGAGACGGCCCCGATCCCGGAGAACTCGATCGGCAAGCCACCGAGCGCCGAGCTGAGCCCGGGCCAGCTCGACAGCGACAGCCTGCCCGACTACGACGTCCTGGACCCGATCCTGATCGGCTACGTCGACGGCGATCTCGGCCGCGACGGGCTGATCGAGTCGGGTCACGACCCGGCCGTGGTGGACAGGGTGCTGCGGCTGGTGGATACCGCCGAGTACAAGCGACGGCAGTCCGCGCCGGGCACGAAGATCTCCATGAAGGCGTTCGGCCGGGACCGCCGTCTGCCGATCACCAATCGGTGGCGCGAGCACGGCTGAGCCGTACCCCTGGGGGTGCCGGGTCGGTGGACCCCGAGCAGGTAGCGCCAGAACGGAAGTTGGAAGACGTAGAAGCCGATGTCGACCCCGAACTCCGGGTCCTTGATG
>NZ_JBEYSL010000652.1:0-3160 GCF_040642735.1 Micromonospora sp. NPDC047753
AAGAGTTCTCCAAGGGGGGACCCGGAGCGGTGAGGACGACGAGGGAGTCTATCGTCTGTCCATCTACCCAGCGGGGCCTGCCCGCGCGAGCCGCGTGCTGGTCAGTTGGCTGACCCGGGCCGGGTTCACAGTGCTGGAGGCCGAGAACGGTGCCGAGGCGTTGGCTCGGGTCGAGGTGGACCGGATCGACCTGGTGGTCCTCGACGTCCGGTTGCCCGACCTGAGCGGCTACGAGGTCTGCGAACAGATCAAGGCCCGGCACCCGGCGATGCCGGTGATCCACGTGTCGGCGCACGCCGTGGACGTGGCCGACCGCGCCCAGGGGCTGACCCGGGGCGCTGACGCGTACCTGACCGAGCCGATCGAGCCCGAGGAGCTGATCGCCACCACCCGGGCGGTGCTGCGCTACTACCAGGCGCGGCAGCGCGCCGAACTGCTCGCTGAGCGGCTGCTCGGGTTGGCCGACACGACAGTCGCGGTGCACGCCGCGCCGACCTTCGCGCGCCTGCTGGAGGCCGCTGCCGAGGGTGCCGCCCAGATCTTCAAGAGCCCGGCCGCGGTGATCGCCGAAACCTTCGACGGCGACTGCCTCGCGGGCGTCTGCGCCGGTCCCGGCGCGCTGGCCACCGTGGTGCCGTGGGTCGTCGACGACACCGGGGTGCCCACTGGCGCCACGGTCCGGGTGGAGGCCCCGGCGAACTGGGCGCTCGTCGACTGGCCGGCGGACGACACGGTGACAGTCGCCGCCGCCCGGCTACGCGAGGACCGGGCCCCGCTGTACGTGGTGGTCCCGACCGCCACCCAGACCGCGCGGACGCCGGTGCTCAAGCAGCTGGCTCAGGCTGTGGCGGCGGCCGTGGAGGGGCAGCGTTCGTTCGATGAGGAGCACCGGATCGCGGTCACCCTCCAACGCAGTCTGCTCCCGCGCGGGCTGCCCACAGTGGCCGGCCTGGACCTCGCGGTGCGCTACGAGCCGGCCACCGCGCAGACCGAGGTGGGCGGCGACTTCTACGAGCTGGTGATGCTCGACGGGCACCTGCTGCTGGCGATCGGGGACGTCGCCGGCCACTCGCTGCACGCGGCGACAGTGATGGCCGAGCTGCGGCACGCGGTGCGGGCGTACGCGGTCGAGGGCCACCAACCCGGCGAGATCCTGCACCGCGTCAACGAGCTGATGCGGACGCTGCTGCCGAACGAGATCGCCACGCTCTGTGTCCTGCTGCTGCATCCACCGACCGGACGGGTCCGGCTGGCCAGCGCAGGGCACCTTCCGCCGCTGATGATCATGGACGGCAAGGTCGAGTTCATCCAGCATTCCGCGCCGCTGCTCGGCGTCCGCGCCCCGCGCCCGGCCGACCTGGAATTCGTGGTGCCGGCCGGAGCCACGCTGGTCTTCTACACCGACGGGCTGATCGAGCGACGGGACGCCACCATCGACGAAGGGCTGGCCGCGCTGGCCGCGAGCGCAGCGACCGTCGACGGTAACCTCGACCACTTCTGCGCCCGGCTGCTGGCGGAGTTGGCCCCACCGGAGATCCAGGACGACGTCGCCGTGGTCGTCCTGCGTCGTCGCTGATCTGCGGCTCTCTCAGCTCTGGCAGCTTCCGGCTCTCAGCGCACCGAGCGGGCGTACGCGGCGGGGGACACCCCGGCCACGGCGGTGAAGTCACGGACCAGATGGGCCTGGTCGCTGTAGCCGAGGTCGGCGGCGAGATCGGCCCAGCTCAACGGGCCACCGGTGGCCTGTTCGACCGCCTCCTGGAGGCGGTAGCGGCGGATCACCCACTTCGGCCCGACCCCCACGTACTCGATGAACAGCCGCTGCAACCGGCGGACCGGAACGTCGTGCCGCGCGGCGAAGTCGTCGACGCGCAGCACCGTGCGGTCGGTACGGATCGCCTCGGCCATTCGGACGGCCTCCTCGGCCAGCGGGTCCGGCTCCGGCTGCCAGGCGGTGAGGAGGGTGTCCAGCGCCCGGCAGCGCTCGTCGTCGCTGGCCGCCGAGGTGAGGGAGGCGCCCACGCCCGCCGGGACGTCCGGGTGGGTCAACCGGCCGAAGGGCAGCGGCTCCCTACGGCCGGTCAGTTCACTGACTGACTGCCGCCAGAACGGGTGGAAGCCGCCGGGGCGGAACTGCACCCCGGACACCCGGCCGGTGCCGTTGAGCGTGATCCGGAACAGGTCGCGGCCCACCCCGGCCACCTCGCCGGACTCGGGCCCGTCGTCGTCCCGTCGGAACACCACGTTCACCGCCGGGTGCGGCACGACCCGTTGCTCGAACGGCGCGCTCAACGCCCAGTCGATCAACCAGTAGTGCTCGACCCACTGGCGCAGCGACTCCGCCGGCAGGTGTCGGCGGAAGCGCATCTCGCGCAGCAGGCGTCCGGGGTCGAGAATTCCCCGGCTGTCGCCACGCGGTCGCTGTCGCATTTGTTCAAGACCACCCTCATACGCTGGCCGTATGTCCACTCAGACTAGCGAGCTGCTGGCGGCCGCCGCGCCGCGAACCGTCGATGTCGTACGGGGTGTCTCCGACGACCAACTGGACCTGCCCACCCCGTGCAGCGACTATCTGGTCCGTGATCTGCTCAACCACCTCTTCCAGGTGGTGGTCAACTTTCAGGGCCTGGCCGAGAAGCGACAGGTGGAGTGGGCCGAGAAGCCCGATCACCTGGGCGACGGCTGGCGGGACCGCTTCGAGGCGGAGACCGACCGATTGGTGACCGCCTGGTCGGATCCGTCCACTTTGGAGGGCGTGTCGCCGGGCATGGGCATGCCGCAACCCGTCATCGGCGGCATGGCACTGCTGGACCTGACAGTGCACGGTTGGGATCTCGCGGTCGCCACCGGCCAGCCGTACCAGCCAGCCCCGGAGGCGGTGGCCGAGCTGCACGCGCTGGTGGAGCGGTTGGGCCCCACCGCCCGCAAGATGGGCGTCTTCGCCGACCCACCCGTTACCCCGACCCCCGGCCCAACCCCCGACCTGGCACCCAACCTGGCCCACCTCCTGACCCAGACCGGCCGCACCCCCACCTGGCCCCGAACCCCCTAACCCCCCGGGGTACGCCCTTCTCTCGTTGATCATGAAGTTATTGCCCTCGATCTCGGCGTGTCGGCGCAATAACTTCATGATCAACGGGGTGGGGGGTGGGGGGTGGGG
>NZ_JBEYSL010000653.1:0-3146 GCF_040642735.1 Micromonospora sp. NPDC047753
GGCGGTTCCATGGAGCGGGCAGCGCGTTCAACTGCGCGGACCTGGGAATCACAAGGGACCCGGAGGACCCGCCACCGTTCTGCTATTGAGCAGCGACAGATCGTCGCCGTTGTCGGCACAGCGTGGCGTCCGGCTTTCGCCTTCGGCGCGCCCTGCAACGAGCGTGTACGGGTGCAGACGTCTGCGCGGGCGTCGCCAGGGATGACGCGGTTGTGGGAGACCACGACGTGTTGTCTGGCGTCCTCGACCGCTCGTTCAGACGATTGAGTATTGCCGCTACGGATAGGCCACGAGCACGGTCGTGATCAGCGCGGTGGCCACCGCCAGGCTCAGCGCCAGTAGCGCTCCGGTAAGGCGGTGATGGAAGGCCGGGCTACGGGCGAGCGGTTGCTGCAGCGCCGTCCATGTCGTCGCGCCGAACAGCGTCAGCGTGAGAACCACGATAGTGATCATGGGCTGACCAAACGTCAGGGGAACTGGCCCTCTCGAAGGTCCCATCAGAGAAGCCGGAAGGCCTGCTCCCGAAGGTGAACTTTGCGCAAACGAATGAATGTCGAGTGGATGTCCTGGGCACCACCTGTGCAGACACTCAAGACGACGTGTGAGGTGTGTGATGACCGAACCCGCGGCCAGTGGTGGTCTTGTTGACCCGGAGATCGCCTTGCAACGCCAGGTCGACACCCTGAAACAACGATTCCCTGGTGCCGACGAGAGCGAGATCGCCGCCCTGGTGCACGAAACGCACCAGCGCCTCAAGGATGCGGCGAGCATCGACGCGCACCTGGTCGCCCTGACCGAGAAGCAGGTGACGGAGGAACTGCGCAGCGGCGGTGGGACCGTTCACATCCGTAGCGACGACACGGATCGGGAATAGACACGAGCGATCCATCGGTGGCGTGTCGCAGAGCCGTTCGACGTTCCCACCCTGGGTCGCTGTGGTGGTGGACACGAAGCCGCTGCTTGACCGTCGCTTCCGGCCGGGTGCGACGTAGCGTTGAGGGCTGCCCGGGGGCGGGTGTCCGAGTGCCACGCGCCTGGTTGACGCCGATCCGCAAGACGAGAATGGTGAATGCCGAGTGCCCGTGTCGAGTGAACCCCAGGTGGTCGCGGTACCGCCACGAGCTGCCGCTCCGACGATTCCTGCGGTGTTCCGATCGGCCTCGGCCCCGGCTCGCCGCACGCTGGTCGACATTCTCGACGACTCCGTGCGGGCGCACGCCGAGGCAGATGCGCTCGACAGCGGTACCACCACATTGACGTACCGCGACCTGGCCGATGAGGTCGAGGCTGTCCGGGGGTCGCTCTCCCGGCACGGCATCGGTGTCGGCGACCGTGTGGGCGTCCGGATCTCGTCCGGGAGGGCCGAGCTGTACGTGGCGATCCTCGGCGTTCTCGCCGCGGGCGCGGCCTACGTGCCGGTTGACGCTGACGATCCCGAGGAACGCGTCGAGCTCGTTCTCGCCGAGGCGGGCGTCGTCGCAGTGCTCGGTGACGGGTTGGTGATGTCGCTGTGTCGTCCCCCCTCGGGCCGGACCGGAAGACCCGGCCCGGATGACGACGCCTGGATCATCTTCACCTCCGGGTCGACGGGCACCCCGAAGGGTGTGGCGGTCAGCCACGGCGCGGCGGCGGCATTCGTGGACGCCGAAGCGCGGTTGTTCCTCGCCGACGAGGCCAGCGAGGCGATCGGCCCGCAGGACCGGGTCTTGGCCGGGCTGTCGGTGGCATTCGACGCGTCCTGCGAGGAGATGTGGCTGGCCTGGCGTCACGGGGCCTGTCTGGTGCCAGCCGCGCGGTCGCTCGTGCGCAGCGGTGTCGACCTCGGCCCGTGGCTGGCCGAGCAGCGGATCTCGGTGGTGTCGACGGTCCCGACGCTGGCTGCGCTGTGGCCGGTCGAGGCGTTGGAGGAGGTGCGGCTGCTGATCTTCGGTGGGGAGGCGTGCCCACCGGAGCTCGCGCAGCGCCTGGCTGTCGAGGGCCGCGAGGTCTGGAACACCTACGGACCGACCGAGGCGACCGTGGTCGCCTGCGCGGCGCGGATGACCGGCGAGGGGCCGGTCCGCATCGGGCTGCCGCTGGCCGGGTGGGAGCTCGCCGTGGTCGACGCCTTCGGTGCTCCGGTCGCGATGGGTGAGACCGGCGAGCTGGTGATCGGCGGGGTGGGACTTGCCCGCTACCTGGATCCGGGCAAGGACGCCGAGAAGTTTGCTGCGCTCCCCGCGCTCGGTTGGCAGCGGGCGTACCGCAGCGGTGACATCGTCCGGGCAGAGCGCGAGGGGCTCCTGTTCGTCGGCCGCGGTGACGAACAGGTGAAGCTCGGCGGACGCCGGATCGAGCTGGGTGAGATCGACGCCGCACTGCAGGCGTTGCCCACCGTCGCCGGCGCTGCCGCGGCGGTGCAGCGCACTGCCGCGGGCAACCAACTGCTGGTGGGGTACGTGGTCCCGCACGACGAGGTCACGTTCGACGCCGCGGCGGCGGCGCTGCGGATCCGTGAGCAGTTGCCGGCCGCGCTCGTGCCGCTGCTGGCCGTGGTGGACGCTCTGCCGACCCGGACGTCCGGCAAGGTGGATCGGGCCGCTCTGCCCTGGCCGTTGGCCACCCCGCCGGACACTGCCACCGAGCTGACCGCGACGGAGGAATGGCTCGCCGGCGGTTGGGCAGAGATCCTTGGTGTTCGCCCCACCGAGGCGGACGCGAACTTCTTCACCCATGGCGGCGGCAGCCTGAACGCGGCGCAACTCGTGGCGTGGATCCGACGCCGGCACCCGCGCGTCGCGGTGGCCGACATCTACCTCCATCCGAAACTGTCGCGGCTCGCGGCCGTGCTCGACGCGCTCGACAGCACGGCGGCGACGCGCCGGGAGGTCCGGCCGACGCCGAGACGCGCGGGACTGATCCAGGCCGCGATGATGGTGCCCATGCTCGCGCTGGTCGGGCTGCGCTGGCTGACCGTCCTCGCCGCCCTCGGCAACGTCCTCGCCCTGGCCGCTCCCGCACCCTGGGCTCCGGTCGTCTCCTGGTGGTGGGTGGCGCTGGGCTGGCTTGTGCTGTTCAGCCCGCCGGGTCGGATCGCCCTGGCCGCCGCGGGTGTCCACGACGTACGAACCCACTGCACCACGGCGTCCACACGGCGATGCTCGGTC
>NZ_JBEYSL010000654.1:0-3138 GCF_040642735.1 Micromonospora sp. NPDC047753
GCCGAGGACTCTGCCCGGTTCGGCGTTCCGGTTCCGGCGCAACGTGGGTAGACGCATCGTGACCATCCTGGCATGTGAGGCAGGCTTTTCTGTCGCGACATGCCTGAGCAGGGCCGCCTACCCAGGGAAGCACACACCGGCACAAGCCGGTGTGCTTGCGCTCACAATACGCGGCGTCACAACCGCCTTTCCTTGGCGGCCACTGCCAGAAGCTCCTCGGCATGCGCGATACCCAGATCCGAATCGGGCAAACCCGCCAGCATGCGCGCCAACTCCCGCGCCCGCTCGGTGTCCTCCACCACGCGCACCCCGCTGGTCGTCACCGCGCCACCGGTGTCCTTCGCCACCACCAGGTGCCGGTCGGCGAACGCGGCCACCTGCGGCAGGTGCGTGACCACCAGCACCTGGTGGCTGCGGGCCAACCGCGCCAACCGACGGCCGATCTCCACCGCCGCCTGCCCGCCGACCCCCGCGTCGACCTCGTCGAAGACCAACGTGGGCGGGCCACCGGAGCCGGCGAACACGACCTCGATGGCGAGCATCACCCGGGACAACTCACCGCCGGAGGCCCCGCGCTGCAACGGCAACGACGGCGCGCCAGGGTGGGCCAGCAACCGCAGCTCCACCTCGTCACCGCCGTCCGGCGTGACACCCACCTCGACGCCGTTGACCGCAAGAGTCGGCTCGGCACGCCCGGCCGGACGCGGCAGCACCGCCACCTCGATCCGCGCGTGCGGCATGGCCAGCCCGGCCAGCTCGACGGTGACCTGGTCGGCGAAGCGGACCGCCGCCTCCTGCCGGGAGGTGGACACCCGCCCGGCCAGGTCGGCCACCTCCACGGCGAGCCGCTGGCCCTCCCGCTCCAACTCGTCGAGCACGTCGTCGGACATGTCCAGATCGGACAGTCGGGTGCGCGCCCGATCGGCCCAGGCGATCACCCCGTCGACGTCGTCGGCGTACTTGCGGGTCAACGCGCGCAGCGCCGCCCGCCGCTCATAGACGTGCTGCAACCGGGCCGGGTCCGCGTCCAGCGTCGCCAGGTACGCCGACAGCTCCGCGGACACGTCGGTGACCAGGGTGGCCGCCTCCTCCAGGCGGGCCGCCAGCTCACCGAGCGCCGGATCGGTGCCGGACTGCGCCTCCAGGGTCCGCCGGGCGGTGCCGAGCAACGCCGCCGCGTCCGGGGTCTCCTCGGCCGCCTCCGCGCCACCGGCCACACACTGCTGGGCGATCTGCGCGGCCGTCCGCAGACCCTCGGCGTGCTCCAGCCGCTGCGCCTCGGTCTTCAGCTCGTCGTCCTCACCGGGCTGCGGATCGACCCGGGTGATCTCGTCGAGGCCCAACCGCAGCAGGTCGGCCTCCTGGTTGCGCTCGCGGGCGTTGCGCCGACGGTCGGCCAGGTCGTCGACGACCCGACGCCACCCCGTGTACGCCTCGCGCAGCGCGTCGAGCAGCTTCTCATGCGCCGGGCCGGCGAACCGGTCCAGTGCGGCCCGCTGCTCGGCCGGGCGCAGCAACCGCAACTGGTCGGACTGGCCGTGCACGGCGACCGCCTGCTCGCCGACCTCACCGAGCATCGACACCGGCATGCTCCGGCCACCGACGTGGGCGCGCGAGCGCCCCTCCACCGTCACCGTGCGGCTCAGCAGCACCGAGCCGTCCTCGTCGGGCTCGCCGCCGGCCTCGACGATCCGCGCGTGCACGGCGTCGGCGACCCGCCCGTGCAGCCGCAGCCGCCCCTCCACCACCGCACGACCGGGTTGGGCGCGGACCCGCCCGGCGTCGGCCCGGCCGCCGAAGAGCAGGCCGAGGCCGGTGACCACCATCGTCTTACCCGCACCGGTCTCGCCGGTGATGACGTTCATGCCGCCGGTCAACGGCAGCGTGGTGTCCTCGATGACGCCCAGTCCGGTGATGCGCAGCTCTTCCAGCACAGCCACCGACAGTAGACGCGAGGCCCGACACTTGACCAGCCGACGGGCCCGGGTCAGGCCCGTACCCGGCCGACGTACAGTTCTGCCCCGTGTTGGACGTGATCGGCCTGACCTCGGCTGAGGAGGAGCTCTACCGCTGCCTGCTCCAGCTCACCACGGCCCGCATCGACGAGTTGGCCCGTCGCCTGCACCGACCCCGGGAGCAGGTCGCCGCCCAGGTCGAGGCACTGCGCGGCAAGGGCCTCGTGCAGCGCAGCGACGCCGACCCGGACGCCCCGCTACGCCCGACCGCCCCGGACGTCGCCCTCGGCGCGACGCTGCTGCGGCGTCAGGAGGACCTGGAGTCGGCCCGCCGACTGGTCACCCAACTGGCCGAGGAGTACCGCTCCGGGCTGCGCCGACACCACGTCGACCATCTGGTCGAGGTGATCACCGGCGCCCGGGTTCTCCGGGACCGTCTGCGCGACCTGCAGAACTCGGCGCGTACCGAGGTGCTCTGGTTCTGCCGGGCCAATCCCCTCGCCATGGCCGGCCCGGAGAACGTCGAGGAGTTCGACGCGCTGGCCCGTGGGGTGAGCTACCGGGCCATCTACGAGCGTGACCTGCTGCTGGAACCGGGCGCGTTGGCCGACCTGGCCAAGGGGGTCGCCGCCGGGGAGCAGGCCCGCGTGCTGGACCGGCTGCCGGTCCGACTGGCCATCGTGGACGCCCGCACCGCCATCTGCCCGTTGGTGCCCGACCGCGACGGCGGCGAACCGAGCGCCGCCGTGATCGGTCGCAGTCAACTGCTCGACGCGCTGCTCGCCCTCTTCGAGAGCCACTGGCGGGTGGCCACCCGGCTGCGCCTCGACGACCCCCTCGCCGTCGCGGCCCCCGAGCCTCGACGGCCGGAGCCCGCGGACCAGCCGGGCGACGGTTACCAACCCGACGCCGACGAGGCCCGGCTGCTGTCGCTGTTCGTGGCGGGCGTACCGGACAAGTCCATCGCCTCCCAGCTCGGGGTGAGCCGGCGGACAGTGCAACGGCGCATCGCCGACCTGATGGCCGCCGCCGGCGTGGACACCCGGCCCGGTTTGGCCTTCCAGGTGGCCCGACGCGGCTGGCTCTGACGCGTTGAGCTCAGGTTACCCGACCCTCTGCGGCCCGGCTGATGTCCGCCCCCGGTCCGGTGGAGCGATGCCGGTCTACGCCCGCGTCGCATGAC
>NZ_JBEYSL010000655.1:0-3130 GCF_040642735.1 Micromonospora sp. NPDC047753
GCGACGGCCGCGCGCAGGGCGGGGATCCCCGGGCCGGGCGGGTACTGGTTCTGCCCGTTGCGCAGCGCCTCGGGACTGGCACTCGCTACAGTCGAGTGCCAGGACGGCCCGGCCGGCCCAGAGCGCCGGCGGCCGACGTGCGACAGGAGGTGCGGAGGATGGGTCTCGACGACCGGAAACTCGCCGTGCTCCGCGCCATCGTCGAAGACTACGTCTCCACCCAGGAGCCGGTCGGCAGCAAGGCGCTGGTCGAGCGGCACCAGCTCGGGGTCTCCCCGGCCACGGTCCGCAACGACATGGCCGTGCTGGAGGAGGAGGGCTACATCCGGCAGCCGCACACCAGTGCCGGCCGGGTGCCCACCGACCGCGGCTACCGCCTCTTCGTGGACCGGTTGTCCCGGGTCAAACCGCTCAGCCCGGCCGAGCGCCGGGCCATCGAGCGCTTCCTGGTCGGCGCGGTCGACCTCGACGACGTGGTGCACCGTACGGTGCGGTTGCTCGCCCAGCTGACCCGACAGGTCGCCGTCGTGCAGTACCCGAGCCTGGCCCGCTCCTCGGTGCGTCACCTGGAGCTGGTGCCGATCTCCACCACCCGGTTGATGCTCGTCATGATCGCCGACACCGGGCGGGTGGAGCAGCGACTCGTGGAGCTGCCCGGCCCGGTGCCCGCCGACGACGTCACCGACCTGCGCCGACTGATCAACGAGAAGCTCGCCAACGCCCGGCTGTCCGAGACGCCCCCGCTGGTGCAGGCGCTGGTCGAGGAAGCGCCGCCCGGCCTGCGTCCGACCATGACCACGCTCGCCACCGTCCTGCTGGAGACGCTCGTCGAGCGGCACGAGGAGCGGATCGCCCTCGCCGGCACCGCGAACCTCACCCGGGGCGGCCTGCTCGACTTCCAGGGCTCCCTGCGGCCGATCCTCGAAGCTCTGGAGGAGGAGGTCGTGCTGCTCAAGCTCATCGGTGAGACCGAGCCGAGCACGACCCGGGTGCTGATCGGCGACGAGAACGAGTTCGACAACCTGCGAGCCGCCTCGGTGGTCAGCACCGGGTACGGCCCGGGCACCACCATCCTGGGCGGCCTGGGGGTGCTGGGGCCCACCCGGATGGACTACCCCGGCAACATCGCCACGGTCCGCGCCGTGGCACGCTACGTGGGCGAGTTGCTGGCCCAGAACTGATTGGTCAGGGCCGATGCGGCCGGCTGCGGCCGCCGACCGGCGCAACGCGAGACGAACATGAGGACACGGAACGCAGTGGCCAGGGACTACTACGGCATTCTCGGTGTGAGCCGGGAAGCCTCCGATGACGAGATCAAGCGCGCCTACCGCAAGCTGGCGCGCCAGTTCCACCCGGACGTCAATCCGGACCCGGAGGCTCAGGAGAAGTTCAAGGACATCAACGCCGCGTACGAGGTCCTCTCGGACGACCGTAAGCGGCAGATCGTCGACCTGGGTGGTGACCCGCTCGCCCCCGGTGGCGGCGGCGCCGGCGGCCCGGGTGGCCCCGGAGGCGCCGGCCCGTTCGTCGGTTTCCAGGACATCATGGACGCGTTCTTCGGCGGTGCCGGAGGTGGCGCCCGTGGCCCCCGGCCGCGTACCCGCCCTGGGGCCGACGCGATCCTGCGGCTCGAACTCGACCTGCACGAGACGGCCTTCGGCGTGGAGGCCCCGATCACCGTCGACACCGCGGTGCTCTGCACCACCTGCTCCGGCGCCGGCACGGCCGCCGGCACGCACCTGGCGACCTGCGAGGCGTGTGGTGGTCGGGGCGAGGTGCAGTCGGTGCAGCGCACCTTCCTCGGCCAGGTGGTCTCCGCCCGGCCGTGCACCGTGTGCCAGGGCTACGGCACCACCATCCCGCACCCCTGCCCCACCTGCGCCGGCGACGGCCGGGTGCGGACCCGCCGGTCGTTGACCGTCAAGATCCCGGCCGGTGTCGAGGACGGCATGCGGATCCGGCTGGCCCAGCAGGGCGAGGTGGGCCCCGGCGGCGGCACCGCCGGCGACCTCTACGTGGAGATCCACGAGCGCCCGCACGACGTGTACTCCCGCAAGGGCGACGACCTGCACTGCCGGGTCACGGTGCCGATGACGGCGGCGGCACTGGGCACCCGGCTGACCATCAAGACGCTGGACAGCGAGGAGACCGTCGACGTCAAGGCCGGCACCCAGCCGGCCAGCACGCTGCGACTGCGCGCCCGGGGCGTGCCGCACCTGCGCGGCACCGGCCGGGGCGACCTCTACGTCCACCTCGACGTGCGGACGCCGACCAAGCTCGACCCGGACCAGGAGAAGATGCTGCGCGACTTCGCCAAGACCCGTGGTGAGGAGGTCGCCGAGCTGTCCAAGCAGGGCGGCTTCTTCTCCCGGATGCGCGACGCGTTCAACGGGCACGCCTGAGGTGTCCGCGCCGCTGTTCCTGGTGGAGGCGCTGCCCACCGGCGACGCGCTGACCCTGGACGGCCCGGAGGGGCACCACGCCGCGACAGTGCAGCGGTTGCGCGTCGGCGAGGAGTTGCTGCTCGCCGACGGCCGGGGTGGCACGGCCGTCGCCGTGGTCACGGCCGTCGGCCGGGGCAGCCTGGAGGTCACCGTCACCTCCCGGGGGTACGCGGACGCGCCGGTACCCCGACTGGTGACGGTGCAGGGCATCGCCAAGGGCGACCGGGGTGAGCTGGCCGTGCAGGCGATGACCGAGGTCGGGGTGGACGAGATCGTGCCCTGGGCGGCATCACGTTCGGTGACCCAGTGGCGCGGCGACCGGGGCGTACGCGCCCGGGAGAAGTGGGTGGCCACGGCACGGGAGGCGGCCAAGCAGGCCCGCCGGCCGTGGCTGCCGGTGGTGGCCGGTGCGCCGGACGAGTCCACCGCCACCGTTGCCCGCCGGATCGCCGGTGCCGCCGTCGGGTTCGTGCTGCACGAGGAGGCCGACGACCGGCTCACCACCGCCGAGCTGCCCTCCACCGGCGAGATCGTGCTGGTGATCGGCCCGGAAGGCGGCATCGCCCCGGCCGAGTTGACCGCCTTCGTCGAGGCCGGCGGGATCACCTTCTGGAACAGCCGCAGGTGGTTGAGCCCCATCGAGCGGGCCGACCGGATCAGCAGCGGGTCGACGCCCTTCACCCCGG
>NZ_JBEYSL010000656.1:0-3120 GCF_040642735.1 Micromonospora sp. NPDC047753
CCAGGTACTACCGTCAGATTCCATGGACCTCAACGCTGACCTGGGCGAGGGATTCGGCATCTGGCGACTCGGTGACGACGAGGCACTGCTGAGGGCGGCGGACCGGCGGGGCCGGGGCTGCCGGCGGGCGAGGACGGGTCCGGCTCCCCCGACCCGGAGGACGGAGTGTGCGGGGGTGGCTGGTCGGTCATGAACGCTCCTCAGCATCGGCTGGAACGGTTCACGATCTTCCCGGGTGCACGCCCCTGCCGCAGCCCCGACTCACGGGGCCGATCGGCCAGGAAGCTCAGTCGATGACGCGTACGTGCTCTGCCTGTGGGCCCTTCTGGCCCTGGGTGATCTCGAACTCGACCCGCTGACCGTCGTCCAGCGCCTTGTAACCGTCCATCTCGATCGCGGAGAAGTGGACAAAAACGTCCTGCCCGCCGTCGACGGCGATGAAGCCGTAGCCCTTTTCGGCGTTGAACCACTTCACGGAGCCCTGTGCCACTGTGCACTTCCCTCACTCTGCCCGGCGTTGCCTGACTCGGCGCACGGCACGGCCGGACGCCCCGGACCACCGACTCAGCGATCGATGACCGCCATTGAAGAAGGTGACCGAAATCGCACGCTACACGAGGACTGACGGCCGCGCACGGCCACAAAACAGACACACTCCGAGGCGCACCGGCCGCGCTGATCGGCCTGATTCCCGAGCCACCGGATTCGCCCGCGTCATTGCAGAATGGAGGGGCGTTCGCCGGGCGGCCCCGAGATGACGGCGATCGGGCCCAGCTCGCGAAACGCCATCCCTGCCCTGTGGTAGGCATGCGGACATGACCACCGACATGGGCCCGCCGACAGTGCGGCTCGCGGAGATCCGCCGGGTCCGGCCGGAGGACGCCGCCCGGATGCGGGCGCTGCGCCTGGAGATGCTGGCCGACGCGCCGTTGGCCTTCCTGGAGACCCTGGCGGACGCGGCGGCCCGACCGCACAACGAGTTCGCCGCCCGGGTCGCGTACACCTCGGCCGGTGCCGGTAACGCGCAGTTCGTCGCCGACCCGGGCGGCCGGCTGGTCGGGCACGCCGGTGGTACGACCCACCCGAACGAACCGGGACTGACCGTGATCTACGCCGTGTACGTCACGCCGACCTGGCGCGGCAGTGGCCTGCTCGGCGAGCTGATCGACGGGGTGGCCGCCTGGTCGCGGGCCTGCGGCCGGCCGGAACTGCTGCTGGAGGTGGTGGTCGGCAACGACCGCGCCTATCGCGCCTACCAGCGTCTGGGCTTCAAGGACACCGGGGTACGGGTCCCCCACCCGAACATCCCAGCCCTGACCGAGCTACAGATGCGCCGAACAGCCTAGAACAGAGAACCATCCCAAGGCAGAACCACTGAGATGCCCTAAAAAAGCCGGCAGCGACGCCACCGCCGTGCCCACAACGGGTTTCCGGGGCAGCCCGACCCGCGCAGGGATCAAGCCTGACCGCCCGAAGCGGGTCGGGCTGCCCCGGAAACCCCCAACCGCGACCACCTACACGTGACGCCGCGACTGAACAATCCGGAACCGGTTCGCCACGTACGCCCCGTCGGTCAGCGCCGAGTTGGCCGCCGCGTTGGCTCCACTGCCGTGGAAGTCGGAGAACGCCGCCGACTGGTTCACGAAGACACCGCCGGTGAGGTTGCAGGACAGGTGCACCCCGACCTCGACCGCCACCGCCTCGGTTGCGTCCAGCACCGCCTCGTCGGTCGAGTAGACACCGGCGGTGAGCGCGCCCTTCTCGCCGACCGTCCGGCGCAGCAGCTCCAGGCTGTGCGTGGTCGAGTCGGTAGCGATGGCGAACGAGATCGGCCCGAACCATTCCCGGCCGTACGTCTCCGAGTCGTCCGCGGTCAGCTTCACGATCGTCGGGGTACGCACCACCGCGTCGGCGTACGACGGGTGGGCCACGGCCCGCGACTCCAGCACCGGCTCGCCGACCTTGGTCACCTCGGCCAGCCGCTCCAGCACCCCGTCGTTGACGATGGCACCGGTCAGCTCCACACCCCGGGCCGGGTCGGCGGTGAGCTTGCCGACGACGGCGGCGATCCCGCCGGCCACCTCGTCGAAGCTCTTGTGCCCCTGGTCGGTCTCGATGCCCCCGGCCGGGATGAGGATGTTCTGTGAGGTGGTGCACATCTGCCCGCTGTAGAGGGTCAGCGTGAACCCGAGGTTGCGGCACATGCCGGCGAAGTCGTCGGTGGAGTCGACGACGACGGTGTTGAGGCCGGCCTTCTCGGTGTAGACCGATGCCTGCCGGGCGTGCGTCTCCAGCCAGTCGCCGTACTCGGTGGAGCCGGTGAAGTCGACAATCCGGATGGCCCGGTGCAGGGCCAGGTCACTCGCGAGCTTCTCACCGGGAGCCTCGGCCGCCAGCATGATCAGGTTCGGGTCGAACCCGGCCTCGGCGAGCACCTCCCGGGCGTACTTCACGGTGATGGCCAGCGGCAGCACCGCGCGCGGGTGCGGCTTGACGATCACCGGGTTGCCGGTGACCAGCGAGGCGAACAGCCCTGGGTACGAGTTCCAGGTCGGGAAGGTGTTGCAGCCGATCACCAGCGCCACCCCACGCGGCACCACGTGGAACGTCTTGGTCATCCGCAGCGGGTCACCCTTGCCGGCGGCCTTCTCCCAACCCGCCGTGCCCGGGTGCCGGGTCATCTCGGCGTACGCGTACGCCAGCGCCTCCAGCGCCCGGTCCAGCGCGTGCGCGCCACCGGCCTGGAAGGCCATCACGAACGCCTGCCCGCTGGTGAACTGCACAGCGTTGGCCAGCTCGAAGATGTGCTTGTGCAGCCGGTCGAGGATCTCCAGGCAGACGCCCACCCGGGCCTGCGGGCCGGCGTCGCGCCACGCCGGCAGCGCGGCGGAGGCGGCGTTGATCAGCTCACCGGGGCCGGCGTGTGGGTAACGCACCGCCAACTCCACCCCGAACGGGCTCGTCTCGGTGGCGACCCGAACGCCAGTGCCGGGCTGGTCGAGCGGGAAGTCACCACCGAGGTACGCCTCGAAGGCGGCCTTACCGTCGGCGGCGGCGGTCTCGCCGTACACCCGGGGGCTGGGGGATTCGGGATAGGCGGACCAGTAGCCCCGCTCCGTG
>NZ_JBEYSL010000657.1:0-3103 GCF_040642735.1 Micromonospora sp. NPDC047753
GAGTTCTTCGGCACAGGTCTGCGCGCCGACGTCGCGTCCTGTCCGCCGAACCCGCGCCCGACGCGCCCTACCGGCGTGGCTGACGCGAGAAAGTGTTGCCGGAGAGGTTGCCGGCACCGTCGCGGGCCCGGACGTAGTAGGAGACGGTCGCCGTCGCCGGCTGGGTGTCCTGATAGGTGAGGACGGTGCCCAACGTGGCGATCAGGCTGCCGCCCCGGTAGACGTTGTAGCCGGCGAGCCCGCTGCCACCGGAGTCGGTGGAGGCCCCCCAGGTGAGCGTGATCGTGCTGCCCGACGTGCTCTGCGAGAGCGTCCCCGGGACACTCGGCGCGGTGGTGTCACCACTGCCCGTGCGGGTCACCGTGTTGCTGTTGCCGGACAGGTTGCCGGCCGCGTCGCGGGCCCGGACGAAGTACGACACTGTCGCCGTGGCCGGCTGGGTGTCGTTGAAGGTGGTCACGGTGCCGACGGACTGGAGGAACGCGCCGTTGCGGTAGACGTCGTAGCCGGCGATGCCGCTGCCGCCCGCGTTGTCGGTCGACGCGACCCAGTTGAGGCTGATGGTGGTGCCCGACTGGGTGTACGAGAGGTTGCCGGGAACGCTCGGCGCTGTGGTGTCCGGGGTGGTGCCGCCGCTGCCGTACACCTCCAGTTCGGAGAGTTGCCCGGCCGGCCAGCCGCTGTTGGCGGTGATGGTGATCCGGACGTAGCGGGTGGAGGCCGAGCTGAAGTTGATCGTGGCGGTGCTGCCGCTCGCCGGGTTGAAGGTGTACGTCTGCGACCCGACCAGGTCGGTGAAGGACGAACCGTTGGTGCTGCCCCGCACGCTCAGCGTCTGCGTCCGGGTCCCCCAACCGGAGGTCGGCAGCTTCAGAACAACCTGGTTGACGCTCTGCGACGAGCCGAGATCGACCTGCACCCACTGGGGGAACGCGTTGTTGACGCTCTCCCAGTAGCTGCCCGCGTTGCCGTCGACGACCTTCGACGAGTCGTAGACGTCGGCGTGGCCGCTCTCCTGGGTGGGACGACCCTGGGCGAGGTTGGTGGCCGCCGGGGCGAAGGCGCTCGGTGCTGCTGCGCCCGCCTCGGTGGGGCGGGCGGCGGCGGCCGGGTTCGCGAGGGCGGTCGCCCCGGCCGTCGCGATCAGCGCGGCGGCGGCCGTGGCCGCCACCATCCTGAACAGATTCGTTCGTCTCATCACTGTCCTTGTCGTCGGGGGACGGTTGCCGCGGTGGCTGGACCACGGGGGTGGGGGTGCGGCGGTGCAGCGCCGGCCGACGCGAGAGGGCCGGTGTCGAGAGAGACGGGTGGTACGGGCGGCGCGGGGGCGCCGACCGCCCTGGAAACACCAGAGGGGTACGACCATCAACGGGCCTCCCCAGGAGGCCCGTTGAATCTTCCGAGTGTGTGCACAGAACCGTGCACGCCTTTGTCGAAATCTTGCGTTACTTTGGCCCAAAGGTTACTGACGTGCTACGGGAGCGTCAACACTTCGACCGCCGTGACTATTGACGAACTTGTCTGCCCTGGGAGTCGACCCACGGCCCGACCTGCAGACAATTTCGGGGAAGGTGCCGCCTCCCGACGACTGGAGGCAGCACCTTCCCCGAAGTTGCGCGGATCTTGCGTCAGGTCGTGCGGGAACGATCAGGCATCTGGTGCGGTCAGCACGAACGTCTCCAGCAGCTCCCCGCCGTACCAGTCGGTGCGCTGACCGACATGGGTCATGCCCAGCCTCCGAGCGACAGCCATCGACGGCTCGTTGCCCGGCGCCACGACCGCGTAGATCTGCCGGGTGCCGGCGGCGAACTCCCGGTCGACCGCCGCGCGGGCCGCCTCGGTGGCGAAGCCGTGGCCCCACGCGTCCGGGTGCAGGTGCCAACCCACCTCGATGTCGTCGCTCCGGCGCGACTCGTCGCGCCCCGGCAACGGCTTGAGCAGCCCCGTGCCCACCACCTGACCCGTCTCCCGTACCTCGATCGCCCAGGTGCCGTACCGGCCGCCGTCGGCGGCGTGCCGCTCCTGCCAGATCCGCAACCGCTCGACGGCCTGCGCCGGGTCGGTCAGCGGCAGGCCCGGCGCGACTCCCAACCAACGGCTGATCTCCGGGCGGGAGTAGATGTCGTAGATCCGGGCCAGATCGGCCGGATCGGCGGTCCAATCGCGCAGGATCAGGCGTTCGGTGGTGAGAACAGTCATGACCGGCGATCTTAAGGAGTGACAGCCGCGACGACAGGGAAGGAGGACCCGATGGGCAACGGATGGCAGCGCACGAAACGGATCACCAGTGCGGCGTTCCGTCCGGTGCGCGGACGGGACCTGTCGCTGCACGCCGCCGCGATCACCTTCTACGGGGCGATCGCCGTGGTGCCGGTCGCCCTGCTGGCGATCTGGCTCACCGCGCTGGTGGCCGGGGCCGACCGGGTACGCCGGCTCACCTCGTACGCCGTGGAGGCCCTGCCCACCGCGATCGGCGCGCCCCGGGCGGTGGAGGCGCTGGTCGACGCCGGGGTGGGGTTGACCCCGCTGCTGGCGCTGGCCTCCCTGCTGCCCGCCTCGCTGTACGGCGAGGGCCTGCGCCGGGCGTTCGTCTCTGTGGCCGCGCCCCGCTCCGACGAGCACCTGGTCGGCTGGCGGGGTCGGCTCCTGCTGCTGCCACTGCTCGCGCCGGCCCCCGCGCTGCTGCTGTCGATCCTGCTGGCGCTTCCGCTCACCACCCGCCTCGTACGCCAGGGCGGTTGGCTCGGTGTGCTCGGCGTGGTGCTGTCGTTCCTGGCGGTCTGGCTGGTGCTGACGCCGGTGCTGGTGTGGGTGTTCCGGGTCGTCGGGCCGGCCTCACCGGACTGGCTCTCCACCCTCGGGGTCGGGTCGTTCACCGCGGCGAACCTCTCCGGATTCCTGCACGGCTTCGTGCTCTTCGCCTCGCTCCCGCTGGACCTGGGAGTGCCCTTCGGCGGCTTCGACGACATCGGCGCCGGCGTGGCCGTCCTCCTCTGGCTCTACCTGTTCCACGTGATCGTCCTGGCCGGCTACTCCGCCACCCTGGCCCTCTCAAACTGGCGCACCAACCGCCCGACCCCCACCCCCACCCCCACCCCCACCC
>NZ_JBEYSL010000658.1:0-3097 GCF_040642735.1 Micromonospora sp. NPDC047753
CGTCGTCTTCGGTGCCCGGGGCGAGGACATCCGGGCCACCCTCCCGTACGGCGGCAGCCGCAGCGCGGACGCGATCCGGGCCGAACAGCAGGAGCTCATCGACCGGGCGCCGAAGCTCGGCTGCGACTGCGAGCCGCTGGCCGGGGCGTACCGGCGCAGCCTCAACGACCTGGCCGCGCTGCGCTACGAGTCGATCGCCCTAGGCGTACGGCTGATCGCCGCGGGACTCCCCTGGTTCATGACCCTGTTCGGCCGGGACAGCATCATCACCTCGTTGCAGGTGCTGCCGTTCCTGCCGGAACTGGTCCCGCCGACCATCCTGATGCTGGCCGGACTACAGGGGCAGCGGGTGGACGACTTCCGGGACGAGGAACCCGGCAAGATCCTGCACGAGCTGCGGTACGGGGAGACCGCCGGCTTCGAGGAGCAGCCGCACTCGCCGTACTACGGGTCGGCCGACTCGACGCCCCTGTTCATCATCCTGGTCGACGAGTACGAGCGGTGGACCGGTGACGCGGCACTCGTCCGCAAGCTGGAACCGCAGATCCGCGCGGCGTTGGAGTGGATCGACACCTACGGTGACCTGCTCGGCACCGGTTACCTCTGGTACCAGACCCGCAACCCGGAGACCGGCCTGCAGAACCAGTGCTGGAAGGACTCCTGGGACGCCATCTCGTACGCCGACGGTCAACTGCCCGGCTTTCCCCGGGCCACCTGCGAGTTGCAGGGCTACGCCTACGACGCGAAGGTCCGGGCCGCCCGGCTGGCTCGGGACTTCTGGAACGACCCGGAGTTCGCCGACGAGTTGGAGCGGCAGGCCGCCGACCTGAAACGGCGGTTCGACCGCGACTTCTGGATCGCCGACCGCGAGCACTACGCGCTCGCGCTGGACGCCGACGGCCGGCAGGTGGACGCGCTGACCTCGAACATCGGGCACCTGCTGTGGAGCGGCATCGTGGACGAGTCCCGCGCCGGCAAGGTGGTCGAGCACCTGCTCGGGCCACGACTGTTCTCCGGCTGGGGGGTGCGGACGCTCGCCTCGGACGAGGGACGGTACAACCCGATCGGCTACCACGTGGGCACCGTCTGGCCGTTCGACAACTCGATCATCGCCTGGGGGTTGTGGCGGTACGGCTTCCGGGAGGAGGCCGGGTTGCTCTGCGAGACGATGCTGGCCGCGTCCCGGTACTTCGAGGGTCGACTGCCGGAGGCGTTCGCCGGCTACGCCCGTGACCTCACCGACTATCCGGTGGAGTACCCGACCGCATGCAGCCCGCAGGCCTGGTCGACAGGCACCCCGCTGCTGCTGCTGCGGGTGATGCTGGGGTTGGAGCCGCAGGGCGAGCACCTGATCATCGACCCGGCCGTGCCACCGGGCATGGGCCGGGTGGAGCTGCTGGACATCCCCGGCCGGTGGGGCAAGGTCGACGCGTTGGGCCGCAGCCGTGGCCCCGAGGACCAGCCGGACGGCCGCTGAACCGCCCGGCTCAGCTCGGGCAGCCGACGGTGGCGGCGAGTCGGGTGGCGTCCGGGCTGATCTCGGCCAGCACCGTGACGGCACCGCTGCGGTACGCGTACACCGGGGGTTGGTCCAGCAGTGGGGTGTTGCCGGCCAGCGGGGCGAGGGCGACCGTCGAGGCCGCCGGGCCGGGACCGTTGACGAACCAGGCGGTACGGGCGATCCCGCCGCCCGGGCAGGGCGCGGTGGCCAGCTCCGACGCGGCGTCGCCCGGCCGGTCGAGGGCCTTCAACGCGGCGGTCAGCGCGGCGGCCTCCGGGCCGGAAGCGGTGGCCGGAGCCGGCGTGTAGCCGGCGCCGACGGGCCGGCAACCGGTGTCGACGACCAGACGCACCCGGCCGTCGACGGTCGGCCGGCCCTCGACGGCCACGAAGTCTCCGGCGTCGGCGCGCAGCTCGGGGCCGTCCAAGCCGGGCCCGACCCCCGCCCGCCAGCTCGCCGGCAGCCGCTCGGCGATGCCGGCCAGCACGGCCCGCTCGTCACCGGTGGCAGCGAGCACCCCGACCTCGCGCCGCAACCTCGCCCCGTCGGCGAACGGGGTGACCCGGCAGCCGGACGCCACCCGCGCCGGGCTCAGTTCCAGCAGTCCGGCCGCACCGGCCGCGCGAGCCAACTCGCCGACCGCCCGGTCGACCACCGGGCCAGCCTGATCGAGGGAACGCTGCTCGCGGACTGTCGGCGGGTCGTTGCGCACCGATATCCAGGTGAGCCCGGCCAGCAGCACCGCCCAGGCCACTGTCACGGCCAGCAGCCAACGCCGCCGCGACCGGGCCGGTGTCGGCGCGGCGGGGCCGGCCGAAGAGGCCCAACCCGTCTGGACAGCACCGCTCACCCGGCCATGGTGTCACGCGCCCGCTGCCGGGCCGGCAGCGGAGGCGGTCGGCCCGACGGAGCGACAGCGGGTCAGTGGTCGTTCAGCCGGGGCGGCGGGTCGAGCCGGTAGCCGACGCCCCGCACGGTGTGCACCTGCGGGCCGCCCGGTAGACCCCGCAGCCTGCGGCGAAGCCGCCTGACGGTGGATTGCAGCGCTGCGGTGTCAGCGCCACCCAGCGCGGAGACGCAGAGCCGTTCGTAGCTCCACACCACCAGCGGTGGGCCGATGAGCAGGGTGAGCAACTCCCGTTCCGTGGGGGTCAGCGGGAGCACCTCGCCGCGCCAGGTGACCTGATGGCCGGCCCGGTCGACGACCAGCTCACCCCACTTCACCAGGCCCCGCGCCTCGTTGAGTGGAAGGACCGTGGGACTGACCCGCGCCGGACCCACCGGCGACGACAACAGCTCGCGTAGCTCGGTCAGATCGGAACAGCTGAGCACCGGGGCACGCCCGTCGAGTTGGCTCAGCACCCGCTCCCGCAGCGACATGTCGGTGCCCACGCAGAGGACGATGGGGACCGCTTCGTCGGACCCGCCGCTTTCATCCCTGAAATTCACCAGTAGATAGTGACGCACGCCGATGGATTTCGGCACCCGCCCCGGCGTGCCGGCATGCGTACGTGCCGGGCGTCTGCCGCCGGAAAGCTCACGGTGGTCCTGGCCACGATCGTCGTTCTGGCCGGCTGCGGCGGCGGCCCCAGCCCA
>NZ_JBEYSL010000659.1:0-3085 GCF_040642735.1 Micromonospora sp. NPDC047753
CCGAGGGTCGTCCCAGCAGGTACTTCGGTACCACCCAGACGCCTCGGCGCAGCGACAGCAGGGTGCGGGTGGCGGCGTACGACGCGTCGACGGCGATGTCCATCGCGGAGTTGCCGCCGCCGACGACCAGGACCCGCCGGCCGGCCAACTGCTCCGGACCCCGGTAGTCGTGGCTGTGGATCTGCTCGGCGGTGAAGCTGCCGGGGTAGCCGGGGTCGGGGAGGCGGGGCACCCGGTTGTGCCCGTTGGCGACGACGACGGCGTCGACAGTGACCTCGACCGGGCCGCTCGGGCCGCTGGCGGCCACCGTCCAGGTGCCGTCGGGATGCTGGGTGACCCGCTCGACGGTGTGACCCAGCCGGATGGTGTCGGCCAGCCCGAAACGCGTGGCGTAGTCGGCGAGGTAACCGGCGACACGACTGTGGTCGGGGTAGTCGGGCCAGTCGGTCGGCATCGGGTGGTCGGCGAACTGGGTGCGACCACGGCTGGTGTTGAGGTGCAGCGTGCGGTACGCGGGCGAGTCGGGCGCCCCGTACACCCAGAGGCCACCGACCTGGCCGGCGGCCTCGAAGCCCACCGTTGCCACGTCGACGTCGCGTAGTGCCTTGACCGCGGCGAGCCCGGCGGCACCAGCCCCGATCACCGCCACCCGAGGTGGTACGCCCATTGCCGCCCCCATTAATCCAACGTCTGATGGATAATCGTCGCGTGGCGGCGGCCCGTCAAGGGGTCGGCGATCCGTAGAGCCCGTCGAGCAGACGATGCACGAACGCCCGGAACTCGCGCCGTTCCCGAGCGCCGGGCGCGCCCGCGGCCAGCGCCACCACATGCCCGTGCGTCGCCCACACCAGACTGCGCACGGTGATGTGCGGGGTCGGCTCGGCGAGGGCGCCGGTCGCCGCGGCGGCGGTGAGCAGCTCCGCGACCAGCCGGTACAACGGGTCGGCGTAGCGCTGGTCGAGCTCGGCGTGCCGCTGCGGTTCCAACCAGCGGCGCAGCCACAGCGCGGTGGTCTCGGGGCGGTCCTCCAGGAAGTCGACGAAGACGTCGACCAGCTCGTGCAGGGCTCTTCGCGCCGCGTCCGGACCGGCGTCGAGGGCGGCGCGGGCCTGCTCGGCGGCCTCGTTGAGGACGTCCCGCTCGGCGGCGAACACCCGGGCGAAGCACGCGTCGTAGAGCGCTGCCTTCGTACCCGTGTGGTGCGCGACAGTGGCGACGTCGACGCCGGCGGCGGCGGCGACCTCCCGCAGCCCGACGGCGTCGAAGCCCCGCTCGGCGAAGAGCGCGGTCGCCGCGGTGAGCACCACCTCGCGGGTCGGCCGGGTCTCGTCGCGGCGGGGCCGACCCGGGCGGCGGCGGGGCATGGTCATGGCGCCATTCTGCCCCTAGAATCCAGCAACCGTTGGATTGTGGAGAGGATGCGGCGATGACCGGGCTGGACCGGCGGCCCGCGGCCGCCACCGACGCGACGCTGCCACGCGGCCCGCTGGCGGGCTTCGCGGCCGGCTCGCTCGGCATGGGCGTCTGGGTGACAGTGCCCGGCCTGCTGCTGCTCTACTTCCTCACCGACGTGCTGGCCGTCGCGCCGTGGCTGGCCGGCCTGGCGCTGCTGCTGCCGAAGGTCGCCGACGTGCTGCTGCACCCGTGGGTGGGGCACCGCGCCGACGTCGAGCAGACCCGACGCGGCGACCGTCGTCGCCTGCTGCTGATCGGCTGCGCCCTGCCGGTCGCGTTCGCCGCGCTCTTCGCGGTGCCCGGCGGCCTGACCGGCACGCCGGCCGCCGCGTGGGTGGCGGTGTTCTTCATCGCCGGCAACCTGCTCTTCGCCGCCTACCAGGTCCCCTACCTGGCCACCCCGGCCGACCTGCGCATCGGCTACCACGAACGCACCCGGCTGATGGCGTTCCGGATGGTGGTGCTGACCCTGGGCATCCTGGTCTCCGGGCTGCTGGCCCCGCTGCTCACCGGCGGCGACGCCGCGACGCGCGGCGGCTACCAGCGGATGGGCGTGGTCCTGGCCGTGGGGATGCTGGTGGCCATGCTGGTCGGTGTCGCCGGCATCGCCCGGCTGCGCGGGTCCGCGCCGGCCAGCACCGCGCCCGGGCACGGCGGGTGGCGGGCGTTGCGCACAGCGCTGCGCGACAGGCAGTTCCGGTGGCTGGTCGCCGCGTACCTGGCGATGTCCACCACCACCCACCTGGTGCTCGCCGGGGTGCCCTACTACGCCGAGTACGAGCTGCGCGCCCCCGGCCTGACCACGGTGCTGGTGGCCGCGTTCGTGGCACCGGCGCTGCTGGTCACCCCGGCCTGGCTGGTGGTGGCCCGACGCGTCGGCAAGCAGCGGGCGCTGCTCGGCGCGCAGGGCGCGTTCGCGATCGGCTCCCTGGTGCTGGCGGTGGGCCGACCTGCCGGCCTGCCGGTGCTCATCGGCGCGGTGGCGGTGCTCGGGGTGGCGTTCGCCGGCATGCAGCTGTTGCCGTTCTCGATGCTGCCCGACGTGATCCGCAACGCCGGCGGCACCGGGGCCGGCACCTACACCGGGGTGTGGACGGCCACCGAGGCCACCGGCGCGGCCCTGGGGCCGTACGCGTACGCGCTGTGCCTGACCGTGGGTGGTTTCGTGGCCTCCACGGCCGGTGAGTCACCGGTGCAGCCGGACGCCGCGCTCGCGGCGGTCCGCTACGGCTTCGGGTTGCTGCCGGCGGTGGCGATGCTGGCGGCGGTGCTGCTGCAACGCCGCTACACCCTGGACGCGACGGCCCGGGCGGCGAGCTGATCGGCCGGCACTAGACTTCGCCCTCGATGGACGCCCAGCCCAGCACTGCCGAGACCCGCCCGTGCGCCCACTGTGGAGCGCCGGTGCCGCAGCGTGTCGGCGCGGGTCGACCGTTTCGCTACTGCCGCGACAACGACGGTGCCTGCCAGCGCGCCTCGCGCAACAGCCGGATGCGCCACCGCAACGCCCCCGGTCTGCCCGGGCAGGTGGCCCGCACCTGGGAGGCGGTGGACCGGCTCGACCAGATCGTCGAGACGTTGACCGAGTCGCTGCACGCCGAGTTGTCCCCGGTGGGTGTGCAGCGGCAGC
>NZ_JBEYSL010000660.1:0-3080 GCF_040642735.1 Micromonospora sp. NPDC047753
CGTTGCAGTTCGTCCGCCGGCTCGCCTTCGACGCACCGAGCGCCGCCTTCGACGCCCGGGGGCGCCGTCGTGTCATGTGTGTGGGGTGGTGTCAGTGCCGGCCGGGTTCGACGATCTCGCCCTCGATGGCGCGACCGCCGTCGACCACCACGGGCTGTTCCGGCTGCGGTGTCGGTTGCGGCGCACCCTGGCGCACCCGCACCGTGCGGGGCCCGAACAGGTCACCGGCGACCATCGACGACACCCGCCGCTCGGTGGCGCGGCGCACCCCGACGCGGGCCAGTCGACGCACCGGCGGCACCAACAGCAGCAACCCGACCAGCCCACTGACCAGGCCGGGCACCGCCAGCAACAGTGCCCCGGCCAGCCCGACCAGCCCGTCGGTCACCTGCCCACCCGGGGGTTGCCCGGCCGACGCCGCTGCCCGGAACCCACGCCAGGCGCGCATCCCCTCGCGGCGCAGCAGGACCAACCCCAGCAGGGACGCGGCGAACACCAGCAACACCGCCGCGCCGAACCCCAGCGCCCGTCCCACGCCGACGAACACCGCCAGCTCCAGCACCACCGCCAGCAACAGGGCCAACGGTACGAACCTCAGTCCTCGGCGCATCTCACCTCATCGCCATTCCTGCGGACACCACGGACGTGTTCCGCTCATCCAGCATGACACGGCCGCGCCCACGGCCACCGTGCCCGACCCGCTCACGGCCACCGTGCCTGGCCGGTGGCGGTGCCGTGCAGGCCCCGGCGTACCGCCTGGCGCCGGTCGCGCACCCCCCAGGCGGTGATCCGCCACAGCGCCTCGGCCACGATCTTCGGGCTCATCTTGCTGTCGCCGCGCTCCCGCTCGGCGAAGGTGATCGGGACCTCGACGATCCGTACCCCGGCCCGGTGCGCCAGCCGCGACAGCTCCACCTGGAACGAGTAGCCCTGCGAGGTCACCGACTCCAGGTCGATGGCGTCCAACGCGCTGATCCGGTACACCCGGTAACCGCCGGTGGCGTCCGAGACGGGCATGCCCAGCGCCAGGCGCGCGTACAGGTTGCCGCCGCGTGACAGCAACAGCCGTCGCAGCGGCCAGTTGAGCACCCGCGCGCCACTGGTCCACCGGGAGCCGATCACCACGTCGGCGTCGCGGGCGGCGTCCAGCAGCGCCGGCAGGTCCTCCGGGGCGTGCGAGCCGTCGGCGTCCATCTCCACGACCGCCTGGTAGCCACGCTCGCGCGCCCATCCGAACCCGGCCAGGTACGCCGCGCCGAGGCCCTCTTTGCCCTGGCGGTGCAGCACCTGCACGTGCGCGTCGCCGTCGGCGAGGGCGTCGGCGATCGCGCCGGTGCCGTCGGGGCTGTTGTCGTCGGCGATGAGGATCCGCACCGCCGGGGCGGCCCGCCGGACGCGGCCCACGATCACGGCGATGTTGTCGGCCTCGTTGTAGGTGGGGATCACCACCAGCACCCGGCCCACCCCGGGCACCTCGTCCGCGCGTCGGATCGTATCGGTCGCCTGGATCACGGTTCCTCCGCTCCCGCCGGTGTACCGGCTGTTGCTATCCGGGCCTGACCCGCTGCCGCCGGCGCAGCACCGCCGCGCCGACCAGGGCCGCCGCGGCCAGCGCGGCGAGCGCCACCTCGGGCCACCAGCCGAGGCGGGTGGCGAGGGTGCGTCCGTCGTCGAGCCGCAACTGCCGCACCACGACCTCCCGGGTGTTGAACCCGGTGGCATCGCTTACCCGCCCGTCGGGTGCGACGAACCCGGACACCCCGACCGTTGAGGCCATCAACGCCGGCCGTCCGTGCTCCACCGCCCGCAGCCGCACCATGGCCATCTGCTGGCGGGCCTCCGCCACGTCGAAGGTGGCGTTGTTGGTCTGCACCACCAGCAGTTGCGCGCCGCCGGTGACGGTGTCGCGGACCACCTCGTCGTAGGCGACCTCGAAGCAGATCACGTCACCGAGCACGGTGGGGCCGGCGCGTACCACGCCCGGGGTGCTTCCGGGCACGAAGTCGTTGCGGATCAGGTCGACCTTCTTGCTGACCATCCGGGCCACGTCGCGCAGCGGCACGTACTCGGCGAACGGCACCGGGTGGCGCTTCGTGTACAGCTGCTCGAGGTCCGCGCCGGTGCCGGGGTGCCACAGGATGCCCGCGTTGCGGACCTGCCCGGCGTCGGGGCCCAGCAGCACCGCGCCGACCAGGATCGGCGCGCCGATGGTGTCGGCGGCCTGGGAGATGCGCGCCCCTGCGGTGGGGTTGCGCAGCGGGTCGATGTCGCTGGAGTTCTCCGGCCACACCACCAGGTCGGGTCGCCGCTGTTGCCCGGCGGCGACCCGCTCGGCCAGTTCGATGGTGGCGTCGACGTGGTTGTTGAGCACCGCCTGCCGTTGGGCGTTGAAGTCCAGGCCCAGCCGGGGCACGTTGCCCTGCACGATCGCCACGGTCACGTCCGCGCCGGACCCGGCGGAGGCGACCGGCACCAGCAGCGCCCCGGCGGTCAGCGCGACGGCCACGACGGCCGGTACGGCCACCGGCGCCCAGCGACCCCCGGCGGCACCCCCGGCGCGTGCGGGGCCGTCCAGCGGGCTGTCAGCGCCCGGCGCGGCGTCGCTCGCCGTGGTGGTGGGCTCGGGTGCGTGGTGCTGGGCGGTGGCCCAGCCCCGCCAGACGGCGGTGACCAGCAACCCGCCGATGAGGGCCACGACGAAGGTGACCAACGGGGCGCCGCCCAGCGCGGCCAGCCGCAGCAGCGGCGAGTCGTCCTGGCTGAACGCCAACCGCCCCCACGGGAACCCGCCGAACGGGGTGCGGTCGCGCAGCGCCTCCTGCCCGACCCAGAGCAGCCCGGTCAGCGCCGGCCAGGCCCAGCGGGCGCGGTCGACCAGCGGCGACACCCAGGCGGTGGCAGTGCCCAGCAACGCCAGGTAGCCGGCCTGCAGCAGCGTCAGCAGCACCCACGGCAGGTAGCCGGTGTGCAGGTTCGTCCAGGCCAGCAGCGGGGCGAAGAACGCCAACCCGGTCAGGAAGCCCAGACCGGCGCCGGCGCGCAACCGCCGCCGGTGCGCGGCGGCGGCCAGCAACGCCACC
>NZ_JBEYSL010000661.1:0-3060 GCF_040642735.1 Micromonospora sp. NPDC047753
GGGTAGGCGATCTTGTCGGCGTTGAGGCCGTCAAGCAGCCTGGCCAGGTCGGCGCCCGCGCTCCGCTCCCACCAGTCGCCCTCGGGTTCGCGTTGCATGCCGCTGGCGTGCCCGAGCAGCTGACGCACTGTGAGCGCGCCCGCCGCGGTGCCGGGCAGGTGCCGTTCCAGCGGGTCGTCGAGGGAGAGCTGGCCGGCGTCACGCAACTGCATGATCAAGGTGGCGGTCATCGTCTTGCTGATCGAGCCCACCCGGTACTGCAGGTCGGCGTCCGGGCGGGGGTGCTCGCCGGCGGTGGCCAGGTGGACCAGCGTGCCGTCGCGGACCACGCCCAGCACCAGTGACGGGGTACGTCCGTCGATCTGCGCCTGGGCGACCTGGGTGTCGATCTGCCGGGCGGTCGCGGGCAGCAGGGTCACGGGGATCTCCTCGTTCGGCCGGTGAATGCGGTGGGCGGCGCTCGTGTCGCCGAGCCTACTGATGATCACGGGTGGGCTGCTCGTGCATTAACGTGTCACCCTTGCGGTGTGGACGCCGTGGTGTGGATCGTTTTGGGTGTGGTGCTGGCCGTCGCCGAGATTTTCACGACGACGCTATTTCTGATCATGTTCGGGGTCGGTGCGTTCGCCGCCGCCGGTGCGGCCGCACTGGGTGCGCCGGTCGCGGTGCAGGCACTGGTGTTCGCTGTGGTGTCGGCGTTGAGCCTGGTGGTGGTCCGACCGGTCATCCGGCGGCACAGCCGCTCCGCGCTGGAGAGCGGCGAGCAGCCGTTCGGCGTGGAGGCGATCGAGGGCTCCACGGCACTGGTGTTGGAACGGGTGGACGCCGAGCACGGCCTGGTCAAGATCGACGGTGAGTTGTGGACCGCCCGGTCGTACGACACGACGCAGACTTTCGAGCCCGGTGAACGGGTTCGGGTGATAAAGGTCCGGGGCGCGACAGCCCTGGTGTGGCAGGACGATGTTTCTTCCGCCGGCGAGTTGCCGGAAGCGAGAGGGTGAACCGATGACGGTCATAGGTGTGCTGATCATCGCGGTGGCGTTGATCGCCGTGATAACGCTGGCCAAGGCGGTGCGGATCGTGCCGCAGCAGCGCCAGGACGTGGTGGAACGGCTCGGCAAGTACAAGCGCACCCTCAACCCCGGCCTCAACCTGCTGGTGCCGTTCATCGACGCGGTCCGTACCAAGGTCGACATGCGGGAGCAGGTGGTCAGCTTCCCGCCCCAGCCGGTGATCACCTCGGACAACCTGGTGGTCTCGATCGACACGGTTCTCTACTTCAAGGTGGTCGACTCGGTCCGGGCGACCTACGAGATCTCCAGCTTCCTTCAGGCCATCGAGCAGTTGACCGTCACCACGCTGCGTAACGTGATCGGCTCGCTCGATCTGGAGCGGGCGCTCACCAGCCGGGACGAGATCAACAGGCACCTCTCGGGTGTGCTGGACGAGACCACCGGCCGCTGGGGCATCAAGGTGACCCGGGTCGAGATCAAGGCGATCGAGCCGCCGGCCAGCATCCGCGACTCCATGGAGAAGCAGATGCGCGCCGAGCGGGACCGTCGTGCGGCGATCCTCACCGCCGAGGGGCACAAGCAGTCGGTGATCCTCACCGCCGAGGGTGACAAGCAGTCCGCGGTGCTGCGGGCCGACGGTGACCGGCAGGCCCGGATCCTGCAGGCCGAGGGTCAGGCGAAGGCGATCCGGACGGTCTTCGACGCGATCCACCAGGCCAACCCGAGCCAGAAGGTGCTCGCCTACCAGTACCTGCAGGCCCTGCCGCAGATCGCCCAGGGCAGCGCCAACAAGGTCTGGATCGTCCCGGCCGAGCTGACCAAGGCCCTGGAGGGCATGGGTGGCGCGCTGGGCGGGCTGAGCCAGATGGTGGGGGACCTGCCCGCACCGGAGGCAGCCGAACACGCGAGCCAGGTCGAGCGGGAGGCTGCGGCGGCGGCGCAGGCGGCGGCGGACGCTGCCCAGCAGATCCACGACGAGGTACGCGTCGCCGAGGCGCAGGCCACCGGCGGCAAGGGGCCGCAAGGGCTGCCCGCGCCGGAGCCGGTGTCCCCGACCAGCCTCGTCGAGGACCCGGCCGACCAGCGCGAGCGCGGCTGATCCGATACGCCGGCCGCTCGGTCGGCTAAATACGAGAAAGACTCATGGGGCGCTCCGACGCCTGCCACGATCGGTCCTAGGACGGGTGGTGACCAGGCAATCGGGGCGCCCCGGCGCGTCGGTGCACCGCTCGACGACGAGCGAGGTGACGCATGAAGGATCCGGCGAAGCGGATGTGGTCCTCGGCCCCGGTGCCCGGCGCGCACGACCCGGTCGCCCCGCTGGGCTCCCGGCGCGGCGGTGGTGGGTTCGGCGTACTGCCCTTCGTCGGCGAGCCGACCCCGGGCGCCCCCGCCACGAACGCCAGTTGGGCCTGGTCGTTGCGTCGGTTCGCACGGGCGGCGGTCTGGCTGCTGCCCGCGTACGCCATCCTCTACGGTGCGGTGGCGATGGCCAGCGACGGAGGGGTGGGCAACGACCCCTATCCGGCCGACGGCCGGGCGGTCTACCTGATCGGCTGGGTGGCCGCGGTCTGGCTCGGCCTGCTCGCGCTGCTGGCGCTCACCGGGCTGCTGGCCGCGACCCGCAGCCGCCGGGTGGCCGCCGCCGGGTTGCTGGTCAGCATCGCCGGCACCGTGCTGATGCTGCCCTTCGCCGGGTTCGAGGAGCAGACGCCGGTCTTCGGCACCACCGCGCGGTCGCTGGTCCTGCTCGGCGCGACGTTCTACAGCGCGGGCTGGTTCCTCACCGGGTGGGCGGTGGCCCGCTCGGGCACCTTCAGCCTCGGCGACGGCGTCATGCTGATCATCGCCGCGCCGCTGCTCGGCCTCGGTGGTGCCCTGATCGGCTCGTTGCAGACCTTCGGCGCGATCTTCGTGCTGATCGCCGGCATCGGCATCGGCTACCGCTCCGGCCGCCTGATGCCCCGCGAAACCGCCAGAGACGCCGCCTCCGCCAGCCTGAGCACCCCAAACCCCTAAACCCCACCCCCGCGCCGGTCGCCCCGCG
>NZ_JBEYSL010000662.1:0-3059 GCF_040642735.1 Micromonospora sp. NPDC047753
CCGAGGCCATGCTCAGCAAGGTGCGCAAGCTGTTGGCCCAGGCCGAGGACCCGGCCTGCACGCCGGCCGAGTCCGCCGCGTTCACCGCCAAGGCGACCGAGCTGATCGCCCGCTACGGCGTCGACCGGGCGCTGCTCGCCGCCCGGGACCCGACCACCGACCCGGTCGGCGATCGGGTGCTGGACGTCGTCGCCCCGTACGCCCGCGACAAGGTCGGCCTGCTCGCCGCGGTGGCCGAGCCGCTGCGCTGCCGCTGCGTACGCCGTCGGCAGGGCAACGGCTTCGCCCTGCACCTCTTCGGCTTCGCCAGTGACCTGGAACGGGTCGACCTGCTCTTCACCTCACTGCTCGTGCAGGCGGCGCACGGCCTGGCCGCCACCGAGGTGCCCGCCGACGACCACCCCGCCGCCTTCCGCCGCTCCTGGCTGGCCGGCTTCGCGGAGGTGGTCGGAGGGCGACTCTGGGCGGCGGAGTCGGCGGCGGCCAGCGAGTCGGGGACCCCGTCGGTGGCGCTGGTGCTGGCCGACCGGTCCGACCGGGTGCAGCGCCGGCTCACCGAGGAGTACCCACGGCTGCGTACGGCACCGCCACGTCGGTTGGGCGGCACCGGCTTCGGTTCGGGGGCGGAGGCCGGGGAACGCGCGAACCTCGGTGGTCGGGACCTCGGTGGTGCCGCTGCCGGTCGGCGGCTCGGCCGGTGATCCGGTAGGCCGTCAGGCCGCCGTGCTGGGGCGATGGCGCGACACCGTGGCGACGTAGCGGGTGAGCAGCTCGTGCCAGCCGGCAGTGAGCGCCTTGCGGTAACCCTCGGCAGCCTCGCCGTGCCGGTCGAAGTGCCGGTGCTCCAGTTCGAGCCGGGTCTGTTCCGGCCCCTCGGCATGGAACAACACCTCGACCTCGCTCGCGCGGGCCGGGTCCGGCACCGGTGCCCGGTCGGGGCCGATCTGCCACACGAAGACCAGTCGGCGAGGCGGATCCCAAGTGAGCACCCGGCCCCAGTCGGCCCGGAAACCGTACGGGCCGATCTCGTAGAGCATGCCGCCGGCCCGAGGCTCCATGCCCAGCTCGGCCAGTGCGTCCGGGCCGGACCAGGTGTATTCGGTGACCCACCAGTCGGTCAGCTCGTCGCTGAAGACCGCGAATGCGTGCTCGGCGGCACCCGGGACGAGAACGCTGCACCGGAGAGAGAACTGGCCGACGTCCTGCCGGATGTCGGCCGGATCAGTCAATTCCTGTCCCATAGGCCCGGACCATACCGGCTGATGCCTCGGTGTGCAGCTTCGCGCGGTGCCCGGTTCCAGACAGAGGGTCGTCGAGTCGTCACGGACGGGATGCCCGGCTGGAAAGCGGGTAACCGCGCGGACGACCGGGACTTTCGTGCGGGCGGGCGGGAGATCATGAGCGAGAACGCGCAGCAACGAGGACCGGACCGGACCGTCGACGACGCCGCAGACCCGGACGTCCTGCTCGACATTCCGAAGGTCACCGTCGACTCCATCCGACTGGCGGTCGACGGTCTGGAGGCCGACCTGTCGTTGCGGGCCCGGGTGGCCAACCTGCTCCAGGTCGACGCCGGCGTACGGGTGCACCTCAACGGCGGCGAGTTGAACATCGACGGGGTGAACGCCGAGGCGCAGCTGCGGGTGCGGTTGGAGCAGTTGACCAGGATCCTGGGCCGCGCGCTCGACACACTCGACCACAACCCACACATCATCGAGACGCTCGCGCGCACGGCCGGCACCGCCGTCGAAGACATGAACCGCGGCGCCCAGCAGCTGGCCGCAGGCTCAGCGGAGATCAAGGCATCGGGTCGACGCTCGGACGACGTCCGCGACCAGCCGAGCCGGCAGGTCGGCGCGGCCAGCCCGGTGGTCGACCGCGACCGGCTGGGCTCCGACCGGACTGGTCCAGGTCGGCCATCGGGCTCCGGTCAGCCGGGTCCCGATCGCCATGGCCCCGATCGCCATGGCCCCGATCGCCATGGCCCCGATCGCCATGGCCCCGATCGCCATGGCCCCGATCGCCATGGCCCCGATCGCCATGGTCTCGATCAGCCGGAGCTGGATCAGCCGGGCCGTGGGCGACCGGGTCCTGACCGGCCGAATGCGGGTCGGCCGAATGCGGGTCGGCCGGATGCGGGTCGGTCCGGGGCTGGTCCGGTCGGCTCAGGACCGGGTGCCGGCGGTCCTGGACCGCGAGCCGGTGGCCCAGGACCGGCCGACCAGGCGCAGCCGGAAGGTCAGCGTCCGGAGGGCCAGCCTCCGGAGGGCCGTGAGCCGCAGAACCCGCAGTCGGAGGAGCAGCGTGCGGAGGGCCAGCGTCCGCGCAGTCCACAGTCGGAGGGGCAGCAGCAGGAGGGCCAGCGTTCGCAGGGCCAGCGTCCGGAGACCGGCCCGCCGGCTGCCCATGGTTCGGAAGGTCAGCGGCACGAGGGTCCGCGTCGCACCGAAGAAGCCCGCAAGCAGTCGGATGGGTCGGGTCCGAGCCCGTCCGGTGGCGGCGACGGTGGTCTGCCGGGCGCGGCGCAGGCTGCGGCGCAGAGCGCAGCCCAGTTCGCCGAGCAGGCGGGGGAGACGCTGCGAGAGGCCGGACGCAGCGTGTGGGAGGCGATCCAGGGCGGCGTGGCCCAGCATCGCTCGCAGGGTCGCCGCGACCACTGACGCCGCGTGGCAATGCGGCACGCCCGCCGCGCTGCCCTGATGCGGAGGCGACCGCAGACATGATCGACTCGGTTTCCTTGAATACGCGGTGTCGCGCCAGCCGGAACGCCGCGACTTTCAGAAAGTCGTGTTGATCACGCTCGCCAAAGCAAGATCCCCACCTGCGTATTCGCTGGTGGGGATCTCTGTAGCCCGGCGAAAGGCTATGTGGCCAGGGGCGGGGTCGAACCGCCGACCTTCCGATTTTCAGTCGGACGCTCGTACCAACTGAGCTACCTGGCCGTGTCGCTCGGCTCATGTTACCCGGCAACCGGACGAACCGGCGGCAAGGCGACCTGCTCCGATACGCAGAACGCCGCGCGGGGCGCGGCGTCAGCGCTGCGGTCCTGACGGGACTTG
>NZ_JBEYSL010000663.1:0-3018 GCF_040642735.1 Micromonospora sp. NPDC047753
TCACCACCCGGGCCAGCACCAACACGCTGGTCACCCGCTTCTCCATTCCGGATGCGCCGGGCGGCGGTGGGATCAACTCGACCCTGAACGTCTACCCACTACACCGAGCTGGCCGAACGCGCCGACCCCGGGCTGCGCGGGGCCGACCAGCAGCGATGGCTTGCGCTGCTCGACACCGAGCTGGCGAACCTGCGGTCGGCGCTGGCGCACGGTGGCGGGCTGCGCCTGGCGGTCGCACTGAGCTGGTACTGGTTCCTGCGCGGCCGCCTCACCGAGGCACGGCGGGCGCTGGCCGTGCCCGGCGACGCGGAGCAGGAGGCCCGCGCCGCACCCTGGCGGGTCGGCTTCGCGCTGTCGCAGGGCGAGGTGATCGCACCGGACGACGTGCGCGCCGCAGTGGCCGCCGACCCGGACAGCCACGCCGCGTGGTTCGCGGCCAACGCGGTGATCGAACACGGCGACCTGGCCCTGGTCTCGGAGCTGCTACCCACCGCCGCCACCGACCCGTGGACCGAGGCGGCGGTGCTCACCTCCCTGGCCCACATCGCCCACGCCAACGGTGACCAGGCCACCCTGGAGCGCACCGCGACCCGCAGCGCCGCGCTCTTCGCCGACCTCGGCGACCGGTGGGGTCGGCTCCGGGCGACGGAGTGGGTGGGTGGGCTGGCGGACATGCGCGGCGAGCACGAGCGCGCCGCCGCGCTGCACCGGGAGGGGCTGCGCTGGGCCGAGGAGTTGGCGCTGTGGCCGCAGGTCTGCGCCGAGCTGTCCTGGCTGGCCTGGCTCGCCGTGCAGACCCGCGACTACGCCCAGGGTCGGGAACTGGCCGAACGCGCCTACGACCTGGCGGTGGAGCAGGGCTCGCCCGGCGCGCTGATCTTCGCGGAGATGAGCCTCGGGCTGGCCGCCCGCCGCGACGGCAAGCTCGACCTGGCCGTCACCCACCTCAGCCGCCTCGCCGACCTGGGTCGGGGAGAGAGCCAACCCGCGCTCTACCTGCCGATGGTGCTGGTGGAGCTGGGCTACGCGGTCGAGCAGGGCGGCGACCCGGACGCCGCGTTGGCCCTGCACATCGAGGCGTTCGAGGTCGCCGAGGCGATGGCGACGATGCGGGACGCGGTCGGCCCGCTGGAGGGGATGGCGGCGGCGGTGCGCTCCCCCGAGGTCGCCGCCCGGCTGCTGGGCGCCGCGGCCGCCGCCCGGATCGCCACACTGTCCCCCGCCGCGCCGGCCGAACGCGACGACACCGACCGGGTGACCGCACGCCTGCGGGCCGAACTCGGGCCGGAACGCTTCGACGCGCTGCTCGCCGAGGGCGCGCGGCTGAGCCCGGGCGAGGCCCGGGCCCAGCTCTGACCGGTGCTCAGGAGGTCACCTTCGGCTGGTACGAGGCGACGATCACGCCGCTCTTGTGGACCCGGGTGTCGACCAGGTCGAACGATGCCTTGACGTCGGCCAGCGGCGCGGTGAGGCTGGGGCCGCCCTCCAGCACCGGGTGGATCCAGAACCGGACCTCGTCCACCAGGCCCGCCCGGATCAGCTGGGCGGTGACCGAGCCGAAGCCGTACTGGATGATGTTCCTGCCCGGCTGGGCCTTGAGCGCGGTGACTGCCTCGACCAGATCGCCCTGGAGCACCTCCGTGTTGTTCCAGGTGGGGTTGGTCAGGGTGGTCGAGGCGACGTACTTCTTGACGTTGTTGAAGTACGCGGCGCCCGTGGTCGGGTCGCTCTCGTCCCTGGTGGGCCAGGCGGCGGACATGCCGTCGTAGGTGGCCCGGCCCATCAGCATCGCGTCGGCCTCCTCGGTCTGCGCCCCGGCGAGGCCGGCGGCTTCCTCGTCGAAGTACGGCATGGTCCACATCGGGTTTTCGATGACGCCGTCGAGGGTGATGTAGGTCGAGTTGACGAGCTTGCGCATCGGGATCTCCTGGGTGTCTGTCGTGCTCTCCGGTGACACCCAGAACTCTGCCGGAGCCCGCTTACGATTCGCTTCAGGTGCGCTTACCGGCGTCGTCGACCGGGCCCTGCGCCGGGTCGGTCGACGGGATCGGCAGCGCCTGCGGGGTCACCGTGCCGCCGCCGGTCGAGTGGGCCGGGGCGGGGCGGTCACCGCCGCGGCTGTGCAACCGTCCGCGCCCGGCCGGACCGGCCCGCCGGGTCACCTCGACGGTCACCATCCGCACCGGCGGTGGCGGCGCGGTGAAACGCCCGACGCCCCACCGCACCCAGATCGGGATCCGGCCGGCGTCCGCCTCCGCGCGCAGCTTCTGCACCGTACGGGCCCGGTCGGTGTGGTCGACCTCCACCACGACGGGCGGACCGTCCGGACGGGCACACGCCACGTCGAGCACCGAGTGCCGCTGCTCCAGCGGCGGTGGCAACGGCAGCACGCTGGGCGCGCGCCGGTAGACCCGCCAGCCCTGGGCCTCGGCCCACCGCACCACCGAGTCGATCACCCGCGCGGTGACCTCGTCGGTGTCCAGGTCGACGAAGGTGACCTCGGCCAGCCAGCGACCCAGGTCCGCGGCCAACCGCTCGTCCTGCGCCGCGACCTCCACCGGCGCAGGATAACGCCTCAGCCGACGACGGTCGCGGTCGCGGCGAGGTGCCGGGTCAGCCAGCCGGTGGTGGCCGCACGGGCCGCCTCGGCGTTGACCCGCGACAGGAAGTCGTGCCCCTCCCCGGCGAGCACCAGGTGCCCGTGCGGCACACCCCGGTCGGCGAGGGCCTGGGCGACCTGGGCCGACTCGCCCGCCGGCACGTTGGTGTCGTTGGCGCCGTGGATCAGCAGCACCGGCACGTCCAGCCGGTCGATGTGGGTGAGCGGGGAGAGGTCGCGCAGCAGGTCGGCGTCCCGGTCCGGGTCGCCGTACTTGCTGACGGCGGCGGCGGCGATCCACGGCTCGGTGTCGGCGAAGAAGGTCCGGAAGTCGGAGATGCCGCACTCGGCTACCCCGGCGGCGAACAGACCGGGGAAGTTCACCAGCACCGCGAGGACCAGGTAACCGCCGTAGGAGG
>NZ_JBEYSL010000664.1:0-3017 GCF_040642735.1 Micromonospora sp. NPDC047753
GCCGCGACCCCGATCTCCGGGGCCGGCTCGCTCGTGCGGTCCCTCGAGGCGCTCGAGGTCGACGTCGTCTTCGGCATTCCGGGCGGCGCGATCCTGCCGGCGTACGACCCGCTCTACGACTCGACGGTCCGGCACATCCTGGTGCGGCACGAGCAGGGCGCGGGGCACGCGGCGACCGGCTACGCGCAGGCCACCGGCAAGGTCGGGGTCTGCATCGCCACCTCCGGCCCGGGCGCGACGAACCTGGTCACCCCGATCGCGGACGCGTACATGGACTCGGTGGCGATGGTGGCCATCACCGGGCAGGTGGCCAGCCCGTTGATCGGCACCGACGGCTTCCAGGAAGCGGACATCCAGGGCATCACCCTGCCGATCACCAAGCACAACTTCCTCGTGCAGAACGCCGAGGAGATCCCCCGGGTGCTGGCCGAGGCGTTCCACCTGGCCAGCAGCGGGCGACCCGGCCCGGTGCTGGTCGACATCCCCAAGGACGTGCTCCAGGCGTCGACCACCTTCTCCTGGCCGCCCACCCTGGACCTCCCCGGCTACCGGCCCACCCTGCACCCGCACGGCAAGCAGATCCGGGAGGCGGCGCGGCTGATGGCAGCAGCCCGACGCCCGGTGCTCTACGTCGGCGGCGGGGTCCTCAAGGCCGGTGCCACCGACGGGCTGCGGCGGCTGGCCGAGCTGACCGGCATCCCGGTCGTCACCACGCTGATGGCGCTCGGCGCGTTCCCCGACTCGCATCAGCAGCACCTGGGGATGCCCGGCATGCACGGCACCGTCGCCGCGGTCTACGGCCTGCAGAAGGCGGATCTGATCGTCGCGCTCGGCGCACGCTTCGACGACCGGGTCACCGGCAAACTGGACTCGTTCGCCCCGGACGCGGTCGTGGTGCACGCGGACATCGACCCCGCCGAGATCGGCAAGAACCGGCACGTGGACGTCCCGATCGTCGGCGACGCCAAGCACGTCATCGACGAGCTGATCGCCGCTGTCACCGCCGAGCGGTCGTCGGGGCGCACCGCCGACCTCGGTGACTGGTGGACGCAGCTGAACGACCTGCGCGACCGTTACCCGCTGGGCTACGACGAGCCGGTCGACGGGACGCTGTCCCCGCAGTACGTGATCAAGCGGCTGGGCGAGATCGTCGGCCCGGACGCGATCTTCGTGGCCGGGGTGGGCCAGCACCAGATGTGGGCGTCGCAGTTCATCTCCTACGAGAAGCCGTACACCTGGTTGAATTCCGGCGGTCTCGGCACGATGGGTTACGCGGTGCCGGCGGCGATGGGCGCCAAGGTCGGCAAGCCGGACACTGTGGTCTGGGCGGTGGACGGGGACGGCTGCTTCCAGATGACCAACCAGGAGTTGGCCACCTGCGCGTTGGAGGGCATCCCGGTCAAGATCGCCGTCATCAACAACGGCAACCTCGGCATGGTCCGGCAGTGGCAGACGCTCTTCTACAACGAGCGCTACTCCAACACCGAGCTCGGCACCCACAAGCACCGCATCCCCGACTTCGTCAAGCTCGCCGAGGCCCTGGGCTGCGTCGGGCTGCGGTGCGAGAGCGCCGATGACGTGGACAAGACCATCGCCGCCGCCATGGAGATCAACGACGCCCCCGTGGTGATCGACTTCGTGGTCGGCAAGGACGCGATGGTCTGGCCGATGGTCGCCGCCGGCACCAGCAACGACGAGATCATGTTCGCCCGTGGCGTCCGCCCGGTCTTTGACGAGGATGACATCTGATGAGTGAGCGAAGCGAACGAATCATCAAGCTCAGTGTTGCGCATGGTCATGCCATGACCGAGCGAAGCGAGGCCGTGGCATGACCATGCACACCCTGTCCGTGCTGGTGGAGAACAAGCCGGGCGTGCTCGCCCGGGTCTCCGGCCTGTTCTCCCGGCGCGGCTTCAACATCGACAGCCTCGCGGTCGGCGAGACCGAGAACCCGGACGTCTCCCGGATCACCATCGTGGTCAACGCGGAGTCGTCCCCGCTGGAGCAGGTCACCAAGCAGCTGAACAAGCTCGTCAACGTGCTCAAGATCGTTGAGCTGGATCCCCAGGTCTCGGTCGCCCGGGAGTTGCTGCTGGTGAAGGTGCGCGCCGACCGGGCCGCGCGGTCGCAGGTGCTGGAGACCGTCAACCTGTTCCGCGCCCGGGTGGTCGACGTCGCACCGGACACACTGACCATCGAGGCCACCGGCACCCCGGACAAGCTCGACGCGCTCCTGCGCGACCTCGAGGCCTTCGGCATCAAGGAGATGGTCCAGTCCGGGCTGGTGGCCATCGGGCGCGGCTCGCGTTCGATCACCGCCGGTCCCGCGCTGCGGGCCGCCTGACCCGCCACCGGTCGGCCTCGGCCGACCGTCCGGCGCATTCATCCGCACAGACCACGACGGGCCGCCCCGGCCGTCGTACGAAAGGGAAGTTCTCATGAGCGTTGAGGTGTACTACGACGACGATGCCGACCTCGGCCTGATCCAGGCCAAGAAGGTCGCGGTGATCGGCTACGGCAGCCAGGGCCACGCCCACGCGCTGTCGCTGCGCGACTCCGGCGTCGACGTGGTGATCGGTCTGCCGGAGGGCTCGAAGAGCCGTCCCAAGGCTGAGGAGCAGGGCCTTCGGGTGCTCACGCCGGCCGAGGCCTCGGCCGAGGCCGACGTGATCATGGTGCTCGCACCGGACACCGCCCAGCGCAAGATCTATGCCGAGTCGATCGAGCCGCACCTGGCCCCCGGCAAGGCGATCTTCTTCGGCCACGGCTTCAACATCCGGTACGGCCTGATCAAGCCGCCGGCCGAGGTGGACGTGGCGATGGTCGCCCCCAAGGGCCCCGGCCACCTGGTCCGCCGCCAGTACAGCGACGGCAAGGGCGTGCCCTGTCTCGTCGCGGTCGAGCAGGACGCCAGCGGCAACGCGCTCGCGCTCGCCCTCGCGTACGCCAAGGGGATCGGCGGCACCCGTGCCGGCGCGATCAAGACCACCTTCACCGAGGAGACCGAGACCGACCTC
>NZ_JBEYSL010000665.1:0-3005 GCF_040642735.1 Micromonospora sp. NPDC047753
GCTCCCCGCCGCCGAGTCGCGCCACCACCTCGGCGTGCTCCTCGATCTCGGGCCCGGCCGCCCCGACGCCGGTAAGCTGGCCCGCCGTGAGCACAAGCGGATCCGCCCCCACAGTCAGCGACGTGGTGGCCGCGCTGGAACGGCGTTTCCCGCCGGTCTGGGCGGAGGAGTGGGACCGGGTGGGCCTGGTGCTCGGTGAGCCGGCCGCTCCGGTCCGCCGGGTGCTCTGCGTGGTCGACGTGGTGCCCGAGACGGTCGACGAGGCCCTGGCCGCCGAAGCGGACATGATCGTTTCGCATCATCCGCTGCTGCTGCGCGGGGTGTCGTCGGTCGCCGCGACCACATTCAAGGGGCGGATCATCCACCGGTTGATCCGGGCCGGGACGGCGCTGTACGCCGCGCACACCAACGCCGACGTGGCCTCCCCGGGCGTCTCCGACGCCCTCGCCGCCCGCTTCGGGCTCACCGGTCTGCGCCCACTCCAACGACCCGCGCCCGGCTCGCCCGCCCACGGCGACGACAGGGGTTTCGGCCGGATCGGCGAACTGCCCGAGCCGATGACCCTCGCCGAGCTGACCCGGCACGCGGCGGCGGTGCTCCCCGTCACGTCCTGGGGAGTTCGCGCGGCGGGGGATCCCGGGCGTATGGTTCGTACCCTCGCCGTCAGCGGCGGGTCGGGGGACAGCTTCCTCGGCGCCGCGACCGCCGCCGGGGTGGACGCGTTCCTCACCGCCGACCTGCGGCACCACCCGGCCGGCGAGCACCTCGCCGCCGATGGTCCCGCCCTGATCGACGCCGCCCACTGGGCGACCGAACGACCGTGGCTGGACGACCTGGCCGCCTTCCTCCGGGAGGCGCTGGACGTCGAGACGCTGGTGTCCGACCTGGACACCGACCCGTGGACCGTGCACGCCGCCGCACCCGTTGTGGACGACAAGGAGCCCGACCGTGAAGGCTGACCCTCAGGTGCAGCGCCGCCTGCTCGACCTCCAGGCGATCGACACCAACCTCGCCCAGCTCGCCCACCGTAGGCGAACGCTTGCCGAGCGGGCCGAGCTGGAGTCGCTGGCCCGGGAGCTGTCGTCGATGGAGGACGAGCGGGTTCGCGCCCAGGTGGCGGTGGACGACCTGGACCGGGACATCGCCCGGTTGGAGAAGGACGTCGAGCAGGTCCGGGCCCGCAAGGAGAAGGACGAGAACCGGCTGGCCGCCGGCACCGGCCCGGCCCGCGAGCTGGAGGCGCTCCAGCACGAGCTGGTCTCGCTCAAGCGCCGCCAGGGGGACCTGGAGGACGCCGAGCTGGAGCTGATGGAGCAGCGGGAGACCGCGCAGGGCGTACTGGACGGCGTGGAGCAGCGGCTGGCCGAGACCCGGGACAAGCGGGCAGCGACCGAGCAGCGCCGCGACGAGGCGCTGGCCGAGATCGCCAAGGAGGAGGAGTTCAAGCGGGGTGCGCGTCAGCCGCTCGCCGCCGATCTTCCGAGCGAGCTGGTCAACCTCTACGACAAGATCCGCGAGGACACCGGGTTGGGTGCCGCGCTGCTCACCGCGGGCCGCTGCGGCGGGTGCCGCCTGGACCTGTCCGGCGCAGACCTGGCCCGCATCCGCAAGGCCGCCCCCGACGACGTGGTCCGCTGCGAGGACTGCCGGCGGATCATGGTCCGCACCAACGAGTCGGGCCTGTAGGTCGTGGCGCCGCGCGTCGTCTCCATCGAGGCCGACGGTGGATCCCGGGGCAACCCCGGCCCCGCCGGCTACGGCGCTGTGGTCCGTAACCCGGAGACGGGCGAGGTGCTCGCCGAGCGCTCCGAGTCGCTCGGTACGGCCACCAACAACGTCGCCGAGTACCAGGGCCTGATCGCCGGGTTGACAGCCGCCGCCGAGCTGGGCGCCGCCGAGGTGGACGTCCGGATGGACTCCAAGCTGGTGGTCGAGCAGATGTGCGGCCGGTGGCAGATCAAGCACCCCGGCCTGCGGCCCCTCGCCGCTCAGGCCGCCGCGCTCGTGGGCCGGTTCACCGCGGTCCGGTTCAGCTGGATTCCGCGCGAGCAGAACCGGCACGCCGACGCCCTCGCCAACGCCGCCATGGACGCCGCCGCGGGTCGTCCGTCGGCGACCGCGGCCCCCGGTCGTCCGGCGACGACGACGGCCCCCGGTCGTCCTGCGACGACGACGGCCACCGGCCAGCCCTCGACCACGCCCGCCGCCCCGATCGTCGGCAGCGACCCGGCGACCGCGCCGGCGTCCTGGGAGCCACGGCCGACCTTCACCGCCACCCGGCTCATCCTGGTCCGGCACGGCGAGACCCCGTACACCGAGCAGGGGCGTTACTCCGGGCGCGGCGACGTGCCGCTCTCCGAGCGTGGCCGCGCCCAGGCGCAGGCCACCGGCGCCCGGGTGGCCGAGCTGGCCCCGTCCGTCGCGGCCGTGCTCAGCTCACCGTTGTCCCGGTGTACGGCCACCGCGGCGTCGATCGCCGGGGCGCTCGGTGACGTGCCGGTCCGCACCGACGACGACCTGATCGAGTGCGACTTCGGCCAGTGGGAGGGGCGCACCTTCGCCGAGGTGCGCCAGCAGTGGCCGGGGGAGATGGACGCCTGGCTCGCCTCACCGCGGATCGCGCCGCCGGGCGGCGAGTCGTTCACCCAGGTCGCCGAACGCGCGCACCGCGTCATCAGCGGGCTGCTCACCGCGTACCCCGGTGAGACGGTGGTGGTCGTCTCGCACGTCTCGCCGATCAAGCTGGTGCTGCGTGACGCCCTCGCGGCCGGCGACGGCTTCCTGCACCGGCTCTTCCTGGACGCGGCCGGCATCTCGGTGTTCGACATGTGGCCGGACGGCGGCGTGGCAGTACGCACTGTCAACGACACCGCCCACCTCGCGGCCCTCTGAGCCGGTCACCCTTCGGCTGGTGGCCTGCGCCGGCCGTTCCGGCCCGACCGGACGACGTGGTGCCCGACGGTAACCTGGGGCCGGAGCAGCGCGGAGCGGGGCGGGGACAGATG
>NZ_JBEYSL010000666.1:0-3001 GCF_040642735.1 Micromonospora sp. NPDC047753
GCAGGACCCGTTCATCGTTCCGCTGGTCGGTGCGCGCACCCGGCAGCGGCTGGCCGAGGCGTTGCCGGCGCTGGACGTGAAGCTGTCGGCCGATGATCTCGAAGAGATCGAGGCGGCCGTTCCGAAGGGTGCCGCGCGGGGTGACCGTTACCCGGCGGCGTTCATGTCGAGCCTCGGCGTCGGCAACTAGTGCCTCGTCAGGCAGCCTTGAACGGGTAGTCCGGGTGTCGGACCTTGGGGCTGGGCGGCCGCCGCTCCCCGACGGCCGCCCACGCCTCGGTCAGCTGGCGTAGACCTCCAGGGCTGAGAGCTGTCCTGCCGGCCAGCCGGTGTTGCCAGTGACGGTGATCCGCACGTAACGCGTCTGCGCGGCGCTGAAGGTCAGCGTCACCTGGTTACCCGTGGCCGGGTCGAAGACGCGCCCCGCGGATCCGACGAGCGTGCCGAAGCTTCCCCCGTCGGTGCTGCCCTGCACCGAGAGGGTCTGCGTCCGCGTCGCCCAGGCCGACGACGGAGGCAGCTTCAGCACCACCCGCCCGACCGTGCGCGTCGACCCCAGGTCGACCTGCACCCACTGCGGGAACGCGCTGTTCGTGCTCTCCCAGTAGCTGTTGGCGTCACCGTCGACCACGTTGCCCGACCCGTAACTCTGAACGTGGCTGCTCTCCGACGTGGATCTGCCCCGGGCCAGGTCCGAGTTGGCCGCGGCGTCCGTGGTGACGGTGACCGCGTTGGACGCGCTGGAGGTGTTGCCGGCGGCGTCGCGGGCGACGACCGTGAAGGTGTACGCGGTGGACGCGCTGAGCCCGCTCACCGTCGCCGTGGTGCCCGTGACGGTGGCGACGACGGTGCCGCCCTGGCGCACCTGGTAACCGGTGACTCCGGTGTCGTCGGTGGAGGCCGTCCAGGACAGCGACACACTTGTCGACGTCTTGCCGGTGACCGCGAGGCCGCTCGGGGCGGTCGGCGGGTTGTCCGGGGTGGTGCTGCCGGCGTACACCTCGACCTTGGCGAGCTGGCCCGCCGGCCAGCCGGTGTTGCCGGCGATGCTCAGCCGGACGTAGCGGGCCGCGGTGGTCGTCAGCGTGCGGGTGACGGTGTTGCCGGTCGCCGGGTCGAAGGCGAACGCCGAGGCCGCAGCGATGGTCGAGAAGGTGCTGCCGTCGCCGCTGCCCTGCACGGTGATGGTCTGGGTGCGCGCGCCCCAGCCGGCGGGCAGCCGCACCACGAGCTTGTTGACCTGGTGGCTGGCGCCGAGGTCGACCTGCCACCAGTGTGGGAAGGCACCGCCGCCGCTCTCCCAGTAGCTGCCGGCGTCGGAGTCCACCGCGTTCGACGCCGGGAACGGGCCGTTCTGGCTGCTGGCCGAGGTGGACCGGCCGGCCGCCAGGTCGCCGCTGGTCGGGGGCGGGGTGCCGACCATCGGTGGGGTGGGGCGGACGGCGGTGAGCGCGAGTTGCCCCTTGAGCATCCGGCCACCGTCGGCCGTGATCCGCAGGTAGTAGTCGGAGGAGCAGGCGACGCCGTCCTCGTCGAGGGCGCGGATGTTCGCGCCGGCCGGGGTGGTGGCCTGGGTCTCCGACGTCTTGGCGATCTGGTTGCCCTCGTTGTACTCGTCGAACATGGACACGTAGAGGCCCTGGGAGCCGAGCCGGACCATGTTGTAGATGTGCCGCCAGTAGAAGTCGCCGTGCTTGCGGTGGCCTCCGGCGAGGTCGCCGGGCATCACGCAGGGCAGGTAGTCGATGCCGCGCGCCGCGCAGTCGGCCATGTCGCCGACGTTGACGTTGTTGTAGTAGGAGTCCAGCTCCTCCACCGTCCTGGCCCGGTAGACCATCCACGGCGAGATCGCGTGGAACGCGTGGTAGACGTCGAGGAAGCCGGGGCGGGAGTCCTCGATGCCCTGCCGCCACCAGGTGGGCACGCCACCGATGACGTAGCAGCCCTGGGCCTTGAACCAGTTGATGACCTCCAGGCAGGGCCCGGGGGTGAAGGGGCGGCTGGGCTCGCTGAAGCCGAAGCCCCAGATGCAGACGACCGGTTTGCCGTTCTGTCGGGCGTACGCCGACGACGCGGTGTGCGCGGCCATCTTCGTCGTCCAGTCGGTCTTGATCTCCGATTGGAAGGTCAGCCAGTCGGTGACGTCGTACATGATGTAGAACTTGCGGTTGTAGCGCTCGGCGGCGGAGCGCACCTTCTGGGTCATCGCGTCGCGGGTCGGGCCCTCGTCGCCCATCGGGTTGAACCGTTGCAGCGCTGCGGTGTCGCAGCCGTTCTCCTGCATCCAGCGGAAGTGGGTGTCCACCGTCTGCTGGTCGTAGGAGGAGAAGAGGGTGGCCGGCTGTCCGTTGCCCAGGTTGGGGTACGCGGTGGGGTAGGTGTGGGTGTATTCGCGCATGTCCGGCCAGGACACGATCGTGGTGTTGGCGGGTGAGGGCGGCTGGAACCGGTCGCGGCCCCAGTGCCACCAGCCGCCGATCGGTGCCCCGTCGCCGGGTGCGCTGAACCAGCCCTGGTAGCCGACGGTCACCTTGCCGACCACGTCCCCGGGGGGACTGGCGGCGTGCGCGGGGCTGGACAGGCTGGTGAGCAGCTCGGTGGTGGAGGCGGTGGCGAGGGCGGACCCGGCCAGCACCGATGTGACGAACCTGCGGCGGGAGACCGCCATGACGACCACTCCTTCGGGACGGAAGGCATTGACGGCCATCGTGGCAGCAGTGGATGCCGACCCGCAAGAGTTAGACTGATCGATGAAAATACCGATCAGATGACGGGAATTACGCGGTGAGTCCTCAGTGGCTGACGGCGCGCTCCAGCGCCCGCACCGGGGACAGGATCTGGCTGCCGGCCTGGCGGCGACGGGCGTCACGCACTGTCATCCGTACGCCCTCGGTGAAGCCGATCTTCGGGTACCACCCGAGCAGCTCGCGCGCCTTCCTGGTGTCCAGCGCCATGTTGCGCACCTCGCCCGGCCAGGGCAGCGGCTCGTACCGGGCCGCGT
>NZ_JBEYSL010000667.1:0-3000 GCF_040642735.1 Micromonospora sp. NPDC047753
TCTCAACGCCGACCTCGTCGCCGAGGACACCGACCGGGCGGTCGCCCGGCTGACGAACGAGGAGAACCTCCGATGACGCACAGCTTCGACAAGGACTACTGGCAACAGCACTGGCAGCAGACCCACGGCGACAAGCCCGGCTCCATGGCCGGCAACCCACCCAACCCCTACCTCGCCCAGGAGACCGCCGGCCTGGCACCGGGCACCGCCCTGGACGCCGGGTGCGGCGCCGGCGCCGAGGCGATCTGGCTCGCCTCCCACGGCTGGCAGCTCACCGCCGCCGACATCTCCGCCGACGCCCTCGCCCGCGCCGCCGACCGCGCCACCGCCAGCGGGCAGACGGAGTCCATCCGGTGGGTGGAGGCGGACCTGACCGCCTGGGAACCGGCCATGCGCTTCGACCTGGTCACCACCCACTACGCGCACCCCGCGATACCCCAACTGGCCTTCTACCAGCGCATCTCCGACTGGGTGGCGCCCGGCGGCACCCTGCTGATCGTCGGGCACCTGCACACCGGCCACGGCCACGGGCACGGGCACGGGCATCAGCATCCCGCCGAGGCGACGGTCACCCTCGCCGACATCACCGCCGTCCTGAATGCGGCCGACTGGGAGATCGTCACCGCCGAGGAGCACCGGCGCCCGGCGCCCGGGCCCGGCGGCCATGCGGTCTCGCTGCACGACGTCGTCGTGCGCGCCACCCGCCGCCCCTGAACCACTTTCTCTGCGACGCCGGGACCGAGGTCCACCCCGGCGCCGTACCCCATCGCGCCCTTTTTGGAAGGAACCCCGCGCATGCCTGCCCTCGACAGTTCCCCACGCGTGAGCGTCCCCGACGCGACGATTCACGACCCGCGCCAGCGTCGCGCGATCCTGATCGCGGTGTGTATCGCTCTGATGGCGGTCATCGCCTCGGTCTCCGGGCTCAACGTCGCCCAGCCGCAGGTCGCCGTCGCGTTCGACGCCTCGCAGAGCACCGTCCTGTGGATGATCAACATCTACACCCTCAGCCTGGCCGCGCTGCTGCTCCCGCTCGGCGCCCTCGGCGACCGGGTGGGCCGCAAACCGATCCTGCTCGCCGGCCTCGCCCTGTTCGGCGTCGCCAGCGCGGCGGCGGGCCTGGCCACCTCATCCGAGATGATGATCGCCGCCCGGCTGTTCGCCGGCGTCGGCGCCGCCCTGATCATGCCGGTCACCCTGGCCGTCATCACCTCGACGTTCCCCGACGAGGAACGCTCCAAAGCCATCGGTGTGTGGACCGGCGTCGCCGGCGGCGGCGGCATTCTCGGCATGTACCTGTCCGCGGTCCTCGTCGACTGGGCGAACTGGCGGTGGCTGTTCCTGCTACCGGTCGTGCTCGTGGCCGCAGCCGCCGTCACGGCCCTGCGAGCCGTCCCGAATTCCCGCGAGACGTCGCAGCACAGCTTCGACATGGTCGGGTCCCTGACGTCGGCGATCGCCGTGGTCGCGCTCATCTACGTCCTGCACGAAGGCCCGGTCCACGGCTGGACCTCGCCCGTCTCCGTGGCCAGCCTGCTCGTCGGCGTCGTCGCCGCCATCGGGTTCGTGGCCTGGGAACTACGCCGGGCGGCGCCCCTGCTCGACGTGCGCCTGTTCCGCGACCGGCGCCTCGCCAGCGGCTCGCTGGCACTGCTGGCACTGTTCGGCGTCCAAGCCGGGATCTTCGTCGTGCTGTTCCCCTACTTCCAGGCCGTTCTCGGCTGGTCCGGACTGCGCTCCACCCTCGCGCTCATGCCCATGGCAGCGATGATGATGCTCGCCTCCGGACTCGCCCCCCGAGTGGCCGCCCGAGCCGGAGCTCGCGCAACGATGGCAGCCGGAATCCTGCTCGGCGGCGCCGGCCTGGCGCTGATGGCCACCCTCGTCTCCGTCGACGGCGGCTACCTCGCCATCCTGCCCGGCATGCTCGCCATGGGACTCGGCATGGGCCTGACCCAGACCCCCTCCACCGAGGCCATCACCTCCGCACTGCCCCGCGAACGTCAAGGCGTCGCATCCGCCCTCAACGACGTCACCCGAGAATTCGGCACCGCCCTTGGCGTCGCCCTGCTCGGAGCAGTCCTGATCGCCGGCTACCGCAACGCCATCAACGGTCGCCTCGACACCATCCCGGCCGACACCGCTGACACCGCCCGCGAAGGCATCGCCAACGCCATCGCCACCGCCGACACCGCCGACACCCAGGCACCCGCACTCATCCGCGCCGCCCAGGAAGCGTTCGTCGACGGCTGGCAACAAGCCATGTGGGCGGGAGTCGCCGTCATGACGATCCTGCTCGTCTACGTCCTGGCCCGGGGCCCTCAAGGAACCGCGCCGATCACACCGGCAACCGCCGCATCGAACTCGGCCAGCGAGGCCACCCTCGCCGGGTAGCACCAGCCTGGCACACGCCGCGATCCTGCAGCCAGACGCCGTCCCGCTCGTCCCCATTCTCCTCAAGGGCCCACCCCCGGTCAGCTGCTTACCGCGCTGGCCGGGGGCCAGCCGCAACGGCCGGTAGCCGTCGGTGTCGAGCTGGGCGAGCTCGCCGTCAATGTCGACGGAGTGGGTGCCGTAGAAGTGCACGATCCCCGAACCACCGCCGCGATCGCGATCGCGAGCAGTCCCGGCAGCGGATGGATCCGGCCGCCAGCGTCCCGTGGGTCCGGAACCCGGGGCGAGGGCCTGCAGCAACCCTGGCGTGCCCTGTTTCAACAGCGGCAAGATGCGCTGCTGCACCGCTCGCGACTCCTGCGTGACAAGACGCCTTTGATAAACAGCCTGAGGCCCGGCTACCTGAACGGCATTGATCGAGGTCTTGACTCTATGCGCCGCCCTGCTCATGATTTACTTCGGCGGTCCAACAGTGAGGGTCAATGTGATGACGCAGGTAGAGCCACCGGTAGGAGGCCAGCCACCAGCCGTCACTCTCAGCGAGCTTGGACACAATGGCCGACTCGCGCGTGCCAAATCAGGCACGAGGGATTGGCTGAAACGTGG
>NZ_JBEYSL010000668.1:0-2995 GCF_040642735.1 Micromonospora sp. NPDC047753
AGTGGCTCCTGGTCCGCGACCTGGACTCCGCTCCCGACCTCGACCCGCTGGCCTTCCCGGTGGCCCCGCTGGAGGAGACGCTGCTGCGAGCGCGGCAGCGCGAGTGCGGGGTCGACATGGCCATCGTCGAGGACGGCTTCACGTACACCGAGGAGTTGTCCGACGCCATCGACGCCGCCAAAGCGTCGCTCGGACCGAAGCGCTGACGGCGGTCAGCCGGCTCGTCGGCGGTACGGGTGCGGGCCGTGGGTCGGGAACCGCGACTGGGTACGCGGTGGGTACGCCTCGCAGTGCTCGACCCAGTGTTCGGCGGCGGTGGCCAGGGCGTCAGCGGAGACGGTGAGGATCAGCGGGTAGATGGCGCTGGACGGGCGGCGCATCCACGGTGGCAGTGACTCGGCGGAGAACTCCACTGTCAGCTCCAGCCGGCGGCGGCGCAGCACCCGGCTGCGCAGGGCCAGGTTGGGTTCGGTGAAGCGGACCGTCGCCGGTGGCGCGCTCAGCGCGAGGGCGGCGGTGGCCTGCCCGTGCAGCCAGCCGCCGAGCGCGCGGGCCTCCTCGACCATGAGGCTCGGGTAGTGGTGTGACCAGGTCTGGCCGTCGGCGGTGCGGGCGTCCACCTCGATGAGCAGCCAGTCGTGCCAGCCGGGCGTGGCCCCGTCCAGGTCGTCGGGCGGGTCGATGCCGGGCTGGTAGCCCACCGGGCGTACCCGCACCCGAGCGCCATCGTCAGACCGGATCTCCACTCGATCATTCTGGCCGAGCAAAGCGGACTTCAGGCCCCGAATCGGTCACTTCGTGATGGTCCGCCGCACGCCCTGGTGCCCGGCGCAGGCGTTGGACCGGCCGCCGGCCAGGCTCACCGAACCGTCGCGGCACTGCACGAGGTAACCGCGTCCGGCCCAGAACTGCGGTACGCAGTCGAACCAGTCGCACACCTCGGCGGCCGGCTTGCGGATCCGCGTGCCGCCACAGAAGTCGTACCCCAGCGGGTTCTCCGGTGCCCCGCAGCGGGGGCCCTGGGTCGCGCTGGGCGACGGGCGTGGTGACTTTGTCGGCTTCGGCGGCGGGGATTTCAGGGCGAGCGCCGGGCCGATCCGCGCGGGTGCGGCGCTGACGGTGGGCGCCGGGGTGGCTGCGGCGGCGACCTCCGCGCCACCTCTCGGGTCGGACGGGTTCGACTCGATGAGTGCCGCCGGCACCAGCAGCGCGATGGCCGCCGCCACCGCGATGCTTCTGCGGCCCCCGGGCACGAACGACGACAGTCGGGCCTGCCCGGGAGTGGCCGCGGCCGGCCGGAACGGCTTGAGCTGGGCGTGCTCGGCGATCAGCTCGTCGAGTTGGGCGATCACCGCGGCGCGCTGTTCGATCGCGTCGGCGAAGGCCAGGGTGAGCTTGAACCGGAAGTCCGGCGCGGCGTCGGTGGGCAGCAACAACCCGGAGATGCGACGCCGGTCCAGCACCTGGATCAGGGTGACCGGGGCCGCCGGGTCGTGGGACAGGCCGGTTATCCGGCCGTACGCCCAGTCGCGCCGGCCCCGCCCGCCGAGCAGCACGAGTCGACGGCTGGTGATCACGGCCATGCCGGCGTCGGTGACGCGTACGCCGTCCGGGCGGCGCGGGCGCAGTGGCCCGGTTCCCGGGGCGACGGTGAGGTCGGGCGCGGGCAGGACAGCGGTGTGCCGTACCTCGACCAGTTGCGCCGCGGGTAGCACCCAGAGCACCACCTCGTCGGCGGCCAACTCCAACGCCAGCCCGGCGCCGGCGGCTGCCGAGCCCTGGAAGTCGGCGGCCAGGGCGCGTAGCCGCCGTAACTCGTCGTCGCGTCGCCGCCACGCCGTCTCAGCGCCGCGGTACGTGCTGACCCGCCGCACGTTCTGCCGGTGCGCCCACTGGTACCGCCATGTGGAACCCGTCGAATCAGTCTTTGCCACGCCGACTCCTTCGCCGCGCAGGCCACCAATCTGGGGTGTCACACGGTTTAACAGGTGCGGCGCGGCACCTGGAAACGCCGAAACGGGCGAACTACCCGATCGGCGGAGCAACCAGCACGATAGGGGGATACTGATGCCGACGTTCATGTTCTCCGAGGGGGTGACGGTCGTGCCGGCAGTCACGCTGCTCGGGGTCGTGATCGGGGTCGACATCGGCACCACCAGCACGAAGGCCGTCGCGTACGACACCGACGGGCGGCAGCTCGGCAGTCACCTGGTCGGCTACCCGCTGAACAACCCGCAACCCGGCTACGCCGAGCAGGACCCACAACTCATCCTCGACGCGGTGCTCAAGTCGATCAGCATGGTCGTGGCGGAGCTGGTCCAGCCGGTGGCCGGGCTGTCGTTCGGCTCCGCGATGCACAGCCTGATCGGGTTGGACCGGGACGGCAATCCGCTCACCCCGTCGGTGACCTGGGCCGACTCGCGGTCCACCCGGCAGGCCGAGCGGTTGCGGGCGGTGCCGTCGGGGTTGGCCCTGCACCGGCGCACCGGCACGCCGATGCATCCGATGTCGCCGCTGCCCAAGCTGCTCTGGTTCGCCGAGCAGGAGCCGAAACTCTTCGAACGGGTGGCGCACTGGGTGGGCATCAAGGAGTGGGTGCTGCTGCGGCTCTGCGGCGCGCTGGTCACCGACCACTCGATCGCCTCGGCCACCGGCCTGCTCGACATCCACGAGCTGAAGTGGGATCACGAGGCGCTGACCATCGCCGGCATCACCCAGGAACAGCTCCCGCAGCTCGTCGCCACCACCGCCGTGCTGCCGAACCTCACCCCGCAGGCCGCGGCCGAGACCGGTCTGCCGCAGCGCACCCCGGTGGTGGTCGGCGCTGGCGACGGGCCACTGGCGAACCTGGGTCTGGGAGCCGTGCACCCCGGCATGGTGGCCTGTTCGATCGGCACCAGCGGCGCGATGCGGGTGATGGTCGAGCGGCCCGGCGTGGACCCGCTCGGCGGGGTGTTCTGCTACGCGCTGACCGAGCACCGCTGGGCGGTCGGTG
>NZ_JBEYSL010000669.1:0-2993 GCF_040642735.1 Micromonospora sp. NPDC047753
ACCCGCAAGGCCGGCGTCGCGGTTGCGGACGACCCCCAGGTACGCGCCCTGCTGGAGCCCCGCCCCGCCCCGCCCCGCCCCGCCCCGCCCCGCCCCCGCGATCTTGCGCTTTGTGTTGTCACTACGCGGCTTTTGCGTGGTATGCGAGGACACAAAGTGCAAGATCGACGCGGAAGTTCGGGGCGGGGAGGGCAGGGCGGGGAGGGCAGGGCGGGGAGGGCAGGGCGGGGAGGGAGGGCGGGGCGGGGCGGTTAGACCGCGGCTAGGACGGCGGCTTCCAGGCGGGCCCGGGTGGCGTCGTCCGGCCAACCGCCCACCAGGTAGAAGGCGTCGACCACGTCGGCGCCGAGGGTGGAGATGCGGGCCGCCCGCACCAGAGCGCCGGCCTCGTCGAGAGCGCAGGTGACCCGGTAGAGCAGCCCGGCGGCGTCGGCCGCACGCAGTTCCAGCAGTACGGCGTCAGTGGCCGCCTCGCGGTGCCAGACCACTCGTGGAGCCGCGCCGCCGCCACGGCTGGCGAGCGCACGGCCCCGCAGCCGTTGGGTGACCGACACGTCGCCGGCGACCGCCCGACGCAGGTCGGCGCGGAGCGGGACCGGGTCCGGCGGAAGGCCGTAGCGGGGCTGCACCCGGCACTCGACCAGGGCCCGGCCGTCGACGGCGGAGGCGTCCGCGGAGATCACCTCCAGCCGGTGCAGGGCCAGGCAGCCGGCCACAGTGCCGAGCAGACCCCGTCGGTCGGCCGCCGCGACCGACACCCGGTCGCCGGTCAGGTGGACGACCGGCAGGGGCCCGGCCAGCAACTCCGGGTCCGGGGCGGGTGGCTCGGGGAGTACGCCGGTGTCCAGCGCGGTGCGGACCCGGGCGACCAACTCGGCGACGAGTCGGCCCTTCCAGTCGGACCAGGCCGCCGGCCCGGTCGCCGCCGCGTCGGCGCGGACCAACGCGTGCAGCACGTCGAGGGTGCCGGTGTCCCCGACCGCCTCGGCCACCGAGGCGATGGTGACCGGGTCGCTCAGGTCCCGGCGGGTGGCCACGTCGGGCAGCAGCAGGTGCAGCCGGACCAGCTTCCCGATCAGCTCGACCTCGGCGGTGGGCAGACCGACCCTGGTGGCAACCGCCTGGGCAACCGGCACGCCGACGGTGCTGTGGTCACCGGGGAGTCCCTTGCCGATGTCGTGCAGGAGAGCGCCGAGGAGCAGCAGGTCCGGGCGCTCCACCTCGCGGGCGTGCCGGCTGGCCTCGTGCGCGGTCTGCACGAGGTGCCGGTCGAGGGTGAAGCGGTGCACCGGGTTGTGCTGGGGCAGGCTGCGCAGCCGGGTCCACTCGGGCAGCCAGCCGTCGACCAGCCCGTACCGGTCGCAGGTCTCCCAGGCCGGCACCAGGCCGGGACCGGCGCCCAGCAGGGTGATCAGCGCGGCCCGGGCCTCGGCCGGCCAGGGGGCCGGCAGGGGCGGACAGTACGCCGCCAGCCACTCGCACGTGGCGCGCGCGATGGGGATTCGGGTCGTGGCCGACGCTGCGGCCACCCGCAGCGAGAGGCTCGGGTCGGGGCGTGCCCCGATCGCCGTGCGGGCGAGCACCAGCTCGCCGTCGTGTTCGACCACGTCACGGGCGACCGGGCGGCGGGCCGGACGGCCGTTGCCGCCGCGGGAACGGCCGGAGCGCAGCCGGTCGGCGGCCCGGAAGGCGTCGTCCAGGGCGTGGCTGACAGTGCGGGCGTCACCGGCGACCCGACGCAGCAGCGCGTCACCGTCGTGCACCACGGCTCCCGGCCGCCCCTCGGCGTCGGACGCGCCGGGCTGGAGTTGTCGCAGGCCGAGCAGGTTGGCCACTCCGTCGCGCTCCTGGGCGACCAGCCGGTCGACCCGTCGGCCGACCTGCTGGTGCAGCGCGTCGCGGGTGTCCAACAGGCGCAGGTGAGCGGCGCGTACGGCAGGACGCAGCGCGTCGGTGATGCCGGCGGCGGAGATCGCCCGCAGCAGCCCCACGTCGCGCAGACCGCCGGCGGCTTCCTTGAGGTCGCCCTCCAGCAGGAACGCCAGCTCACCGTGGGCCTGCCAACGAGCCTCGGTGACCTCGCGCAGGCCGGCGAGGTGCCGGACGGCGGTACGCCGCCAGTGATCGGCGGCGGTGCGGATCAGCGCGTCGGCCAGCGCCTGGTCCCCCACGATCAACCGGGCGTCGAGCAGCCCGAGGGCTACCTTGACGTCGTCCTGGGCCACCGAGAGCGCCTCGGCGACGGTGCGTACGGAATGGTCGAGCCGCAGGCCCGCGTCCCAGATCGGGTACCAGACCGAGGCGGCCAACTCGTCTGTGCCGGGCACCCCGGCGTGCACCAGCACCAGGTCGAGGTCGCTGTACGGGGCACACTGCCGCCGACCCAGGCCCCCGACGGCCAGCAGTGCCACCCCGTCCCGCGGCGGCAGCAACCCCCGCAGGAACGAGTCGTAGGCGGCGGCCCGCCCCCGCCGGGCCGCTTCCCCGATCCCCCCGGGAACGCCGACGACCTCGTTGATCAAGAGGTTCGCGTCGCCGTCATCGGCGGGTCCTGACGCGTTCTTCTTGATCAACGAGGTCATGTCAGTCGTGGCCGCGTCAGAGTGCGTCGAGGCCGCGTTCGCCGGTACGTACCCGGACGACCTCTTCGACACCGGTGACCCAGACCTTGCCGTCACCGATCTTGCCCGTCCGGGCCGCTCCGACGATGGCGTCCACCACCTTGTCGACGTCGATTTCGTCGGTGAGCACCTCGACCCGGATCTTGGGCAGGAACTCGACCGTGTACTCGGCACCCCGGTAGACCTCGGTGTGCCCCTTCTGCCGTCCGTACCCCTGAACCTCGCTGACGGTCAGCCCGGCCACCCCGAGGGCGTGCAGGGCCTCCTTCACCGCGTCCAGTTGGTACGGCTTGATGACTGCGGTCACCAGCTTCATGTCCAACCCCTCCATCCCAGGAACGTTACGAGGGCGTACGCGCCGACGTCGTCGCG
>NZ_JBEYSL010000670.1:0-2990 GCF_040642735.1 Micromonospora sp. NPDC047753
GGACACCGTGGTCGACCTGGCCAACCAGGTCGGTGCCGGGGCGGTGCTCAGCGACGACGAGGGCGGCGTGCTGAAGGTGACCTGGCCGGCGGCCGAGCGCCGACCACGGTGCCGGGGCTGCTGCTGCGCGGGCTGGCCGCCCGGGCCGCCGCGGACGCCGGACCGGTGGCCCTGGTGAGCTGCGACAACCTGCCGGCCAACGGTCGTCGACTGCGCGGCATGCTCGACCAGGCGGTCGGCCGGGCCGGCGGGGTGCCCGCCGGGCTCGTCGAGTGGGTGGCCGGCAACGTCACCTGCCCGGGCACCATGGTGGACCGGATCGTGCCGGCCAGCACCCCGGAGACGATCGAGGCGGCCCGGCGGGCGCTCGGCGTGACCGACCTGGCCGCCGTGGCCGCCGAGCCGTACGCGCAGTGGGTGATCGAGGACGACTTCCCCGGCGGTCGGCCCGGCTGGGAGTTCGCCGGGGCGGTGCTCACCGACGACGCCGGCCCGTGGGAGCGGTTGAAGCTACGCGCCCTCAACGGGGTGCACTCCGCCATCGCCTACCTCGGAGCGTTGGCCGGTCGGGAGACCATCGCCGACGCGCTGGAGATCCCGCACCTGCGTGACGTGCTGCGCCGGCTGATCGCCGAGGACGTGGCGGCCAGCTTCACCCCGCCGGACGGGGTGCGGGTGGTCGACTACGGCGAGCAGGCCCTCGCCCGTTTCGGTAACCCGGCGATCCACCACCGCACCCTCCAGGTGGCGATCGACGGCTCGCAGAAGCTGCCGCAGCGCGTCCTGCACACCATCGCCGACCTGCGCGCGACCGGCCGGTCCGCGCGCTGGGGCGCGCTGGTCGTGGCGTCCTGGTTGCGCTTCGCGCTGGGGTACGCCGACGACGGCCGGCCGTTGCCGTTCCAGGACCCACTGGCGGGGCCGATCCGGGCCGCCCTGGACGCCGGGTCGCAGAGCCCGGCGGGCGCTGTCGACGCGGTCTTCGCGCTACGCGACGTCATCCCAATGGAGGTGGCCGAGGACGACGAGGTCCGCGCGGATGTGATCGCCTGGCTGACCGCGTTGGAGCGGCACGGCGTCGAGGCCACCCTGGCCGGTGCGCGGTGAGCCGGTCCGCCCGGGCCGGTCGGCGGTGAGCGGGGCCACCCCGCCGCCCCGGGTGGCGGTGATCGGGGCGAACGGGCACGGTCGCTGGCACCGGCGGGTCATCGCGCCCCTGCACGCCGCCGGTCGGTTGCGGTTGGTCGCCCTGGTCGACGTCCGACCGGTGGAGGACGACCCGGCCGCCCCGGTGCCGCCGGGGGTGGCGGTGTTCACCGACCACCGGGCGATGCTCGCCGCCACCCGACCGGAGGTGGTGGTGATCTGCACGCCTCCGCACACCCATCTGGCGATCGCCCGCGACGCCCTGGCCACCGGCGCGGATCTGCTGCTGGAGAAGCCGCCGGTGCTGTCGCTGGCCGAGCACGAGGAGCTGACCTGGGCCCTCACCGCCGCCGGTCGGGTGGCCCAGGTCGGCTTCCAGGCGCTCGGCTCGGCGGCCCTCACCGCGCTGACCGACGCGCTGGCCGCCGGCCGGCTGGGCACTGTCACCGGCATCTCCACCGTCGCCGCCTGGCAACGGCCGGACGCCTACTACGCCCGCTCCCCCTGGGCCGGTCGACGGGCCGTGGACGGCCGGCCGGTGCTGGACGGCGCGCTCGTCAACCCGCTCGCGCACGCGGTGATGCAGTGCCTGGCGATCGCCGAGGCGCTCGCCGGGGCGACGCCGTGGCCGGTCGCGATCGAGGTGGAACGGTATCGGGTCCGGCCGATCGAGGTGGAGGACACCGCCGTGTTGCGGGTCCGGTTCCGCGCCGGGCCGCCGGTGCTGGTGGCGGTGACCCTGGCCGCCGAGGAGTTCGTGGCGGGCGAGGTGGTGGTGACCGGTACGACGGGGCAGGCGGTGCTGGAGTACCCGACCGACCGGCTGCGCCTGCCCGGGGACGTGGTGACCCGCCGGGTGCCGGGGCGACTGGGGCTGCTGGAGAACCTGCTCGCCCACCGGGCCGATCCGTCGGGCGTGCCACTGATCGCGCCGCTGGCCCGTACCGCGCCGTTCACCGCGCTGCTGGACGCGTTGCGGCCCGCGCCGGAGCCCCGGCTGCTCGACGGCGAGCTGGTGACCACCCTCGGCGAGGGCGGGGAGCGGGTCCGCCACCTGCGGGGCGTCGTCGACGTGCTGCGCCGGGCGGCCGAGCGGGGGGCGCTGCCGAGCGAGCTGGGGGTGCCGTGGGCGTCCGGCGCGTACCGCGCCGAGCTGGCGGGACAGACGAACAACCGACAGGTCCCATGATCAGCGAACGGAGTGAGTCGATGCGCAGATTCCTCGGCGGCGCCACGGTTGTCGCCCTTCTCCTCGGCGCCGCACCGGCCGCCGCCGCTGCCCGTCCGGACGTCCCGTCCGCCGACCGGCTCTCCTGGTTGGCCGACCACCTCGGCCGGCAGACACTGCCCGAGCGCGACGGTTGGGCGGCCGACGGCCCCGGCACCACCGGCGGCTCGGCGGCCACTCCCGAGCGGACCCGGGTGGTCCACAGCCGGGCGGAACTGGTCGCCGCGCTGGGCGGCGACAACGCCGGCAACGCCGCCGACGCCACCGGAAAGCTCATCTACGTCGACGGCGCGATCGACGGCTTCGAGGGGCCCGACGGCACGCCGCTGAGCTGCGCCGACCTGGCCGACCCCGGATACCGGTTGGACGCCTACCTGGCCGCGTACGACCCGGCGGTGTGGGGATGCTGGAGGACGCCAACCCGAGACGGCGCTGGATGGGCCCCTGGACCACCCGCACGCTCTGGATCCGGGCGTACGGCACGATCACCAGTTGCCGGGTGAGCCGCCCCGACCGGGTGGCCCACGGCACCGCCACCGTTGTGCGGGATGCGTTGGGTGACGACCCGGACCTGGTTGTTCTGCACGATGCCGCTGGTGGTGTCCAGGCGTTGCAG
>NZ_JBEYSL010000671.1:0-2978 GCF_040642735.1 Micromonospora sp. NPDC047753
GCGCCCAGGATCCAGCGCATGGGTGCCCGTGATGGTGTACACCTCGTAGTGCACGGCCACAAGCACCGTGCGTTCGTCTGGCGTGCTGAGGCGTACCACCTTCCGGAGTACAGCAACGAGCGCTGGGAGTTGGGACGCTTCAACATTGTCGGCGGCGGGAGCAGCGGCTCGAGATCGTCAGACGGGCGGCGTAACTTCTTCAACCTGATCAGGGTGGTAGGTTCCGTTGTGGAGTTGGAGATGTACCGGAGTCAACAGCAAGGCGCGTTCGAGCGCTTCATGACCTGGCGGGCGCCGTTGGCCACCGGGGCAGACGGCCGGCTGGAGATCGCTGCGTGGCAGGTCGTTCCAAATGGCTGACAGACGCCCGATCATAAACGCGCTCATCCTCGACATGGACAACACGTTGTACGACTGGGTGGCGTACTTCGTACCTGCGGTCCGAGCGATGGTGACCGTGGCTGCCAAGCTCCTAGACGTGCCCGATGACGAGGTGCGTAACGATCTCCAGTTCGTGCACCGCTTACGCGGCAACACCGAACATCCCTTCGCGTTGCTCGAGACCGCGACGGTCGAGCGACATCTGCCCGCGATGAGCCAGCGGGCGCGACACGAGTACTTGCTGCCAGCTTTCGCCGCCTTTAACGAAGTCCGGCGACACCATCTCCACCTCTACAGGGACGTAGAAAGCACCCTCCAGGCTGTCAAGGCCACGGGTTGTCGCATAGTGGGCCACACCGAGGCCAAGGACGTGAACATCAGCAGCCGAGCACGAGCTCTCGGGTTGGAGTCGATGCTGGAAGCGGTCTACGCGCCTCGGTTCGTTGGACCGCCGCACCCGCTCGGCGTCGATCGGCGATCGGCTCCGGCGGCGATCGAGGTTCGCGTTCTCCCGCCGACGGCACGCAAGCCCAACCCCGACATCGCACAGCGGATCGCTGAGCAGCTCGACGTTCCGCCCGCCCGCTGCCTCTACGTGGGTGACAACTTGAGCAAGGACGTGGTGATGGCCAAGCGAGCGGGAATGGTGGCAGCGTGGGCGCGCTACGGCACCCACCACGACCCTGAACTCTGGCGCGAGTTGGTGGCACTGTCCCATTGGGATCCTGCGGCCGTCAGTGCAGCAGAGAGCACGGGCGACGACTCAACACGGTTTGCGCCAGACGTCACGCTTGACGCCTTCCATGAGTTGCGGGATCACTACGTCTTCGCCCCAGCTTCACGGTCAGGGCGATCTCACGTTGGATCCGACTGCCTGGCCGCCGGTTCGACGGAGTGAGCGAAGCCGGCGGCGGGCTGGGCCGCTGACCACCCGCTCCGCCGACTCAAATCACCGATATTGCTTCGAAACTCGCTCAGCCACTCGTCAGTCTCCGCTTCCACCAACTCGGCGGTGCGCATCACCAACACGCGGATCAGTTTCTCGCGCCGTTGTACCACTAAATCGACTTCGTGGTTTTCGCTCGCCGTGCAAAGCTCTGCGGTTGCCCAATCCAACCGGAACTCGGTGAGCGCCCGCTGGAGTGCCTGCGCGGTGGCGATATCCCGCATCCATGCGGACGACAGCCCAAAGAAGTGGTCGAAGGCCAAGCACCCACCAGCCATGGCCAGTAGGACATACCCCCAACTGGCACCGCTGCCGGCGCTGGCTGCGCTGACCAGGGGGACGACACCTCCTGCGACTCCCAACAGAATGGCGCAACCGCGCAACACGCGCGAGATTCTGCGGCGGACCGCCTTGTCACGCAGATACCAGGCAACCGAGTCCTCGGCCTGCGCCTCTGCCCACTCTCGCAGGCGGTGCAGGACAACGTCACGCGACTGTTGCCCTTCGGCCGGCAGCGGGAACGGGCGGATGGTCATGTCCCGCCGGGGGATCCGATGATGTGCCCTATCTACGTTGCCGTTGCCGATGACCACGAATCCTCCGATGGCAGTACATGGCGGGGCCGTGATTTAGCACGGGTTGGGGAACCGGAAAAAGACTTCTCGCCCCACAACAGCCTGCATGGTCGAGTTGCAGCGGTCAAAGATCAGTCGCTTCATCGCGCCCCGATCGCTCAGTCGGCCTGTGCCGCCAACTCGCGGGCGCGGTCCCGGGCGGCCTCCAGCGCGGCGAGCAGCGCCGCGCGTACGCCGTGCTTCTCCAGCTCACGAATCGCGGAGATGGTGGTGCCGGCCGGCGAGGTGACCGCCTCGCGCAGCTTGACCGGGTGCTCGCCGGAGTCACGCAGCATCACCGCCGACCCGATCGCGGTCTGCACGATCAACTCGTGCGCCACCTGACGGGGCAGCCCGAGCAGGATCCCCGCGTCGATCATGGCTTCAACCAGCAGGTAGAAGTAGGCCGGGCCGGAGCCGGAGAGCGCGGTGACAGCGTCCTGCTGCGATTCGGGCACCCGGATCGTCTGGCCGAGCGGTTTGAACATCTCCTCGGCCAGCGTGAGGTGCGCCCCGGTGGCGTGCTCGCCGGCCGAGATCGCGGTCATCGCCTGGTCCACCAGCGCCGGGGTGTTGGTCATCACCCGCACCACCGGGGTGCCCTCGGGCAACCGGCGGCTGAAAAAGCTGGTGGGCAGACCGGCGCAGAGCGAGATGACGAGCTTGTCGGCCGGCACCTTGGGGCCGATCTCGTCGAGGAGCGCGGCGGCGTCCTGCGGCTTGACCGAGACCGCGAGCACAGCGGCCTCGTCCACCGCGGTCAGGTTGTCGACCACCCGTACGCCGTACCGGGCGGTCAACTCCTCCGCGCGAGCGGGTCGGCGGGCGGTGGCCAGCAGCCGGTCCACAGGCCATCCCGAGCGCAGCAGCCCGGAGAGCATCAGCTCACCGATCTTGCCCGCGCCGATCACCGCGACCGTGTGCACTCCGGCTGACATGTCGGCCCGTACCCCCTCGCATTGGGTCGCGGCGCGGCCCGATGGGCCAGCTCGCCGGCCGCCTTGCGGGTGAAGGTCAGCCCGAGGATCTGCTCCCGC
>NZ_JBEYSL010000672.1:0-2977 GCF_040642735.1 Micromonospora sp. NPDC047753
ACGAACCGGGCCCGCAGCGCCGCCCCGTCGACCTGCGCGAGCATGCCGTCACCGGCGCGGCTCAGCCCGGTGAGCTGGCACGGCCGTCGTACCTGGACACCGCGTTCAGCCAACTTCTCGCTGAGCACGGCCTCGGTGACCGCCTGGGAGACCAGCAGCGCGTAGGGGAAGCGGGACGGCAACTCGTGGAACGGCACCGACAGCAGCACCCGGTCCCGGTCGCGCACCGTGAAGCGCGGCGTCCGCACCGCCTGGGCGATCAGCGGCGCCGCGGCGTCGATCCGGTCCAGCACCTCCAGGGTGTACGCGTGCACGACGGCGGCGCGGGAGGTCGTCGGCGGCGCGGCCAACCGGTCCAGCACTGTCACCTCGACGCCGCGCCTTGCCAGCGTCAACGCGGTGGCGAGACCGGTGGGGCCCGCGCCCACCACCAGGACGTCGGTGCTCGTGGGCAGCATGGCCACCTCCAGAAGACCGTTGCCAACACTTGTTGGCAAACACTTGTTGGCAACGCTAGGGCCCGCCTAATTGCGTGTCAACACTTGTTGGCCTACGGTCGTTGGCATGACCCAGTCCGCCCAGTCGACCCCGCCCCGACGCTCCGACACCACCAGGGCGGCGATCCTGCAAGCGGCCCGGGAACGGTTCGCGGCGGACGGCTACGAGCGCGCCACGATCCGAGCCATCGCCGCGGACGCCCAGATCGACCCCTCGATGGTGATGCGCTACTACGGCAGCAAGGAGGGGCTGTTCGCGGCGGCGGCCGAGTTCGACCTACGCCTGCCCGACCTGACCTCGGTGCCACCCGCCCGACTCGGTGAGGTGCTGGTCCGGCACTTCCTCGCCCGCTGGGAGGGCGACGAGACCCTGGTGGCGCTGCTGCGGGCCGCCAGCACCAACCCCGGCGCGGCCGAACGCATGCGCGGCATCTTCGCCGACCAGCTCACCGCCGCCGTGGCCACGTTCGGCGGCGACCCGGCGCTGACCGCCCGACGGGCCGGCCTGGTGGCCAGTCAGATCCTCGGCCTCGCCTTCACCCGGTACATCGTCCACCTGCCGCCCATGGTGGACACCCCGCCGGACGACCTGGTCTCCTGGATCGCGCCGACGCTCCAGCGCTATCTGACCGGAACGCCACCGGGCTGACCCAACCTTTTCCCACCTCCCGTGCGTCTGCCAGTTGACGCGTACAGCGCGACGGCCGGGAGGGGGGCGGATGGCGCCGCCGAAGGACGACGGACGCGACGGCTACCTCGCCTTCGTGGAGAATCACCAGCACCGGCTGCTCCGCGCGGCCTACCTGATCTGCGGCAACCAGCATCAGGCCGAGGACCTCCTCCAGGACGCGCTGCTGAAGCTGGCGCTGCGCTGGTCCTCGGTCCGCAACGGCGACCCCTCCGCGTACGTGCGGGCCATCCTCTACCGCGACTCGGTGTCGTGGTGGCGTCGCCGACGGCGGGAATGGCTCAGCGCCGCACCGCCGGACCAGGTGGCCCACGACCGTGACGGCGCGTTACGGCTGACGATGCACGACGCGCTGGGCCTGCTGCCACCACGGCAGCGGGCCGTGCTGGTGTTGCGCTACTACGAGGACCTGACCGAGGTCGCCACCGCCGAGGCGCTCGGGGTGACCGTCGGCACCGTGAAGAGCCAGTGCCACGCGGCGCTGCGCCGACTCCGCGAGGTCGCCCCGGACCTCGCCCGCGATGCCCCACCGAGCCAGGGCTCGGCCGATCTGGCGAGCGGCTTGGAGGTGAACCCGTGAACGAGCAGGAACTGCGCCAACTGCTGACCGTCAGCGTCGAGGACGTGCTCCCCAGCCAGCCGGCCGCCGCCGGATGGGAGCGGGCTCGGCGTACCCGGCGTAACCGGCGGGCCGTCGGAGTTGTCGCGCTGGCCGTGCTCCTTGTCGGCGGTGGCACTGTTGCGGCGCTGCGACCGCCCGCCGATCCGGCGCCGGTTCCACCGGTCGGCCCGACGGTGACCCCGACCGCCGATCCCACCCACGGTGGTCCGGTGCAGAAACCGCCCGCCGAGCTGACCTACCCGCCCGATCCGTTGGCCAAGCTCGGTGCCCCGGCGACGGTGCCGCTCTCTGAGCGACCGGTCCAGCGGGCACTGGCACTGTTCCAGCCGCTTGACGAGGAGGGTCGCGAGGACGGCCCGGTCCGGGTGCTCGGCAACGACGGCGTGGTGCGCAGCCTCGACGTGGTGCCGCTGGCACCCACCCGGGACGCGAGCGGCAACGAGGCAGCGGCCCTCAAGCCGGGAGTGCTGTCGCCGGACGGCCGGTCGGCCGCGTTCGCGCAGACCAAAGAGCTGATCATGATCGATCTCACCACGGCGGCCGTCCGCCGGATACCGCTCGACGGCTACCTGGAGCAGGTGGTGTGGGCGCACGACCGGGTGCTGGTCGGGGGCGACGACCGGACGTACGCGGTGGACCGCGCCACCGGGGCGGCCAGCACGATCGACGTCTCGACCTGGGAGTTGATCGCGCCCGACCCGGCCGCCGGCCGCGAGGCCCCGTTGATTGACATGTACGGCGAGGGGACCAGCCTGAAGCTCCGCAGCCGGACCGCCCGGGAGGGTGAACTCCGCTCCGAACAGCCGATCAACGCCTCGGCGTTGCCGTCGCCCTACCAGGTCAACGAGTTCTACGGCCGGGGCTGGCTGCACGGCGAGCGACTGGCCCGGGCAGCCTGGATCACCAGCGGCGAGATCAGTGGCGCCGAGGGAGCGGCGGTGCTGGACGCGCGGACCGGCGCCGTGCTCCACCTGCTCGACCTGGGCCGGGACCGCGCCAAGGGCTGCTGCGAGGTGCTGGGCTGGGACAACAGGGGCGCGGTGCTGCTCCGTCTGGAACCGGCCGCCCTGGCGCGCTGGCACCCGGAGACCGGCGAGATCACCGGAATCGTCCGCGACCTGCGCGGCGTGATCGCACTGGCCAGCTGACGAGGGTCGCGTCGGGTCGACG
>NZ_JBEYSL010000673.1:0-2972 GCF_040642735.1 Micromonospora sp. NPDC047753
GGCCAGCCGTCGGCCGAGCGCGGTGAGCCGCTTCTCCGGGTCGGCCTCGGTCGGGTTCAACGCGCCCAGCTCGTGCAGCAGGTTGACTGGGGGTCCCGTTCGCACGGCGACCACATCGGCGCGGTCCCGGTCGTCAGCATCGGCGACATCACCCTCTCCGGCCCGCAGTCCGCGCTCAAGCGCGCGTCGGACATCGCGTTCGCCTCGGTGGCGCTGCTCCTGCTGAGCCCGGTGCTCCTCATCTGCGCTGTCGCCACGCTCATCGACGGCGGCCCCGGCATCTTCTTCTACCAGGAGCGCATCGGTCGGCACGGCCGACCTTTCAACATCATCAAGTTCCGGTCCATGCGCCCCGTCGACGAGCACGAGTCGCAGACCAACTGGTCCATCGCCAACGACCGGCGGGTGGGGCCGATCGGTCGGATCATGCGCAGGACCTCCCTCGACGAGCTTCCGCAGCTCTGGAACATCCTCCGTGGCGACATGAGCGTGGTCGGCCCCCGACCCGAGCGCCCCTACTTCGTCGAGAAGTTCTCGGCGGAATACCCCCAGTACGCGATGCGCCACCGCGTTCCGGTCGGGCTCACCGGTCTGGCGCAGGTCAGCGGGTTGCGCGGCGACACCCCGATCTCCGACCGGGCCCGCTTCGACAACTTCTACATCGAGAACTGGTCCCTCTGGCTCGACGTCAAGGTGGTGCTCCGTACGGTGACCGAGGTGTTCCGCGCCGGCGGCCGCTGATCCGCCCACGCACCGGCACACCGCCGGGTACGGCCAACGGCCGTGCCCGGCGGCCGTGTGCCGGTCGTACCCCCAACGCCTGGAGAACGCAATGCCGAACGTATCCGTCGTGATCCCCACCACCGGCCGCCCCAGCATCGCCGACGCGGTGCTCTCCGCCCGATCCCAGCAGGGCGCCTCCGTACACATCGTGGTCGTCTGTGACACCCCGGAGGTGCCGCAGACGGTGCGGAACCTGGGGCAGCACATCGACCGGGTGGTCTGCACCGGCGGCGGCCGGCGCGGGTCGTACGCCCGCAACCTCGGAGTCACCCACGCCATTCCGGGGAGCCACGTCGCGTTCCTCGACGACGACGACACCTGGCTGCCGACCAAGCTGGCGGCACAGGTCCCCGCGCTCGAGCGGGTCGCGGCGGCCGGGTTCCGCCCCGTCGTGTCGTCCCGGATCCTGCAACGCAAGGACGGCGCGGAGCCGCTGCCGGCACCGGCACCCGCCGAGGTGATCCCCGACGGCGTGCTGCCGGAGGACTACCTGTTCCGCCGCCGGCACCTCGGCATCGGCCGGCAGTCGCTGCCCACGTCGACGCTCCTGACCACCTACGAGTTGGCGACCGAGTGCCGCTGGGACGAGACGCTCCCCCGACACCAGGACTGGGACTGGCTGGTCCGGGTCGCCCGGCTGCCGCGCGTGAAGATCGTCCAGGTGGAGGAGGCGACGGCCGTCTACACGGTGGGCAGCCCCGGGTCGATCTCGGCCGGCGCCGACTGGCGTACCTCGTGGCACTGGGCCCAGCGCTGGGAGGGGGTGTGGGCACCGGGGACCTTCTCGGACTTCATCGCGGCCCAGACCCTCCGCTACGCTCTCCAGGCCCGGGACCGGGAGGGCGTGCGGGAGATGGTGCGGGCGATCTGCCGCAACTCGCCTCCGTCCGCCCGGAACGCGGTGCTGGCGGCGCTCGGGCTCGTGCCCCGGTCGACCCTGGAACGGGTCGCCATGCGCAAGTCGAAGGCCCCCAGCAGCCCCACTCGACCGCTTGAGACCGAACGGCCACACTGATGCGTCTGCACTTCGTACTGCCGCAGCTCGAACCGCTCTACGGCATGGAGCTGGCGGCGGCGCTGCTGATCCGCGGCCTCCAGGGCCAGGGGGTCGAGGTCTCGGCAACCGTCGTGTCCCGGGGGGTCCCCGCCGAACTGGCCGACCTGGAAGTCGACACCCTGGGCCTCGGTTCCCGGATCACCCGGTTGATGGAGTCTGTTCCGCCGCTGCGCCGGCGCCTGCAGAACCTGGCACCGGACGTCCAGATCGTGGCCAGTGGGCTGTGGGGCAGCGTTCCGGTCGGTGCCGCCCTCGCCGGTTCCGGCCGCAGCTACGTCGCCTGGGAGCACTCCCTGCTGCCGGAACGTCTGCGGATCGACCGCCGGGTGCGCACGCTGGCCCGGTTCTCGCGGCTCAAGGGGCTGCGTCCACGGCTCGTCGTCGCCGTCTCCAACGGTGTCGCCCGCACGGTCCAGCAGCTGGCACCGGGGCAGCCGGTGGTCACCATCACCAACCCGATGCCACCTCGGCCCTTCGTCGCACCGCGCGAGGTGGTGGACCACCGACGGATCAACCTCCTCACCACTGCCGCCTTCCGCCCGTACAAGAACCACTCCTGCGCCATCGCCGCGCTGGCCCTGCTGCCGGAGGCGTACCACCTCACGCTCGCCGGCGACGGCGAGGAACGGGATCTGCTGCACGCGAAGGCCCAGGAACTGGGTGTGCAACACCGGACCACGTTCCTCGGACGGGTGCCGGGCGTCGCCCAGCTACTCGCCGAAGCGGACCTCCTGGTCCACCCGTCCCGTGCCGAGACCTTCGGGTTCAGCCTGGTCGAGGCCGCCGAGGCGGGCCTGCCGGTGGCGGCCCTCCCGGTGCCCGCGCTGGACGAGATGATCCCGACCTTCGTGCCTGGAGCGTTGGCGGCGGACACGTCGCCGGCCGCCCTCGCGGACGCGGTGCTCCGGCTGACCGGTGCCCAGCGGCCGACACTGGCCGACTTCGAGAAGTCCTGGCACGCCCGGTGCGCGGCACTGGATCCCGCCGAGGTCGGCCGCCAGTGGGTGGAGGCGTTGAACAGGTGAGTACGCCCTCCGCTGGCACTACGTGCTGGAGGAGCTGTTCGGCCGGGTCACCGCCGTCTCCTGCGTGACCGCCACCCACGTGCCCGAACGGGTCGACGAGGCTAATC
>NZ_JBEYSL010000674.1:0-2960 GCF_040642735.1 Micromonospora sp. NPDC047753
CGCGGACGAAGACCTGGGCCTGGCCAACGTGATACTCACCAACGGCGCACGGCTCTACGTGGACCACGCTCACCCCGAATACTCCACCCCCGAGGTAACCACCCCCAGGGACATCGTGCGCTGGGACAAGGCCGGCGAGCGGGTGATGGCCGAGGCGTCCCGCCGGGCCGCCACCATCCCGGGCACCCAGCCGATCCACCTCTACAAGAACAACACCGACAACAAGGGCGCCAGCTACGGTGCCCACGAGAACTACCTGATGCGCCGGCAGACGCCGTTCGCCGACATCGTGGCGTACCTGACGCCGTTCTTCGTCACCCGGCAGATCGTCTGCGGCGCCGGTCGGGTCGGCATCGGCCAGGACGGCGGCCAGAGCGGCTTCCAGATCTCCCAGCGTGCCGACTTCTTCGAGGTCGAGGTCGGCCTGGAGACCACCCTCAAACGGCCGATCATCAACACCCGGGACGAGCCGCACGCCGACGCCGACAAGTACCGCCGGCTGCACGTCATCATCGGCGACGCCAACCTCTCCGAGATCTCCACCTACCTCAAGGTCGGCACCACCGCGCTGATCCTCAGCATGATCGAGGAGAAGGCCCTCGGCGCCGACCTCGGCATCGCCGACCCGGTCAGCGAACTGCGCGCCGTCAGCCACGACCCCGCCCTGACGCACCGCATGCGACTGCGCGACGGCCGCCGGCTCACCGCCCTCGACCTGCAATGGGCGTACCTGGAGCGGGTCCGGTCCTTTGTCGACGACCGGTACGGCACCGACGCCGACGAGCAGACCATCGACGTGCTCGACCGCTGGGAGAGCGTCCTGGACCGGCTCGGCCGGGATCCGATGCTCTGCGCCGACGAGTTGGACTGGGTGGCCAAGCTGCGACTGCTGGAGGGCTACCGGGAGCGGGAGAAGCTCGGTTGGGGCTCGCACAAGCTCCAGCTCGTCGACCTCCAATATTCCGACGTCCGGCCGGAGAAGGGCCTCTACCACCGCCTGGTCAGCCGGGGGGCGATGAAGACGCTGCTCACCGACGACGAGACGCGCAGCGCGATGACCGAGCCACCGGAGGACACCCGGGCCTACTTCCGCGGTCGCTGCCTCGCCCAGTACGCCTCCGAGGTGGTCGCCGCGAGCTGGGACTCGGTGATCTTCGACGTGGGCCGGGAGTCGTTGGTCCGGGTGCCGATGATGGAACCCGAGCGGGGCACCCGCGCCCACGTTGGGGCGTTGTTCGATCGGTGCGCCAGCGCCAAGGACCTGTTGGAGACGTTGACCGGGGGCTGAGATCCAGTGCCTCCGCCGGGAATCGCTCTGTGGCATGCTAGGCCGTCCCCCGATCCGTCGACCCACACGGTGATGCGATGCTCCCCTCAGCCCGGCAGGTTGGCCTGCGTGCGATGACCGTTGTACCGCTGTCGAACGCGTACGCCGGGCGTGCCAACAGCTTCGGCTTCCTGCGGCTCTGCTTCGCCGTCGCGGTCGTCCTCGCGCACACCGCGGTGATCGGGTACGCCCGACCGTTGACCGAGGTCGTCGACGTGGCCGGTCTGGGGGTGGCCGGCTTCTTCGGCATCTCCGGCTTCCTCATCACCCGCAGCGCCCGGAGGGCCAGCCTGCCCCGCTACCTGTGGCACCGTGCCCTGCGGATCTGGCCGGGCCTCTGGGTGTGTCTGCTGTTCATCGGCTTCGTGGTGGCCCCGATCGTCTGGTACGCCGATCGCGGCAATCTGGACGGCCTGTGGCGACACCCGGCCGGCGTGGTCAACTTCCTGCAGGCGAACTGGTGGGGTGGCTACCGCCAACAGGGGATCATGGACGTCTTCCGGGACACGCCGTACGGCGACCTGGTGCGTAAGAGCGTTCTCGACGGCTCACTCTGGACGCTCAGCTACGAGATCTTCTGCTACCTGATCGTGGCTTCGCTGGCTGTGGTGGCGGTGCTGCGTCGGGCCCGCTGGCTGGTGCTCGCGGCCGCCGTTCTCGTCTTCGGTCTGCTGCTGTGGAACCAGTACGAGGCGCTGCGCTTCGGCGGATCGACATACTTCACCAGCGGCTCCGTCGGCACGTTGCCGCTGCTCGGCACACTCAGCAAGATCTGGTTCCTGCGATTCGGCTTCATGTTCCTGGTGGGTGCCGTAGCGGACCTCTACAGCGACAAGCTGCCCATCAGCGACGTCCTGGGCGTACTCGCCATCGTGGTGACCGGCTGGCAGACCCTGGAGGGCCACCTGTTCGGCCCGGCGTTGCTCGCCTACGAGTACGCCATCCTCTACCTCGCGGTCCGGTTGCCACGGCTGCTGCACCGAGTGGGCCAGAAGAACGACTACTCGTACGGCATCTACATCTACTCCTTCGTCGTGCAGCAGATGCTGGCCTGGCTGGGGGCGGCTGCCTGGGGGTTCGTCGGCTACTTCGCGGTGGTCATGGTCTTCACCGTCGTCCTGGCGTTTCTGTCCTGGCATCTGGTGGAGAAGCAGGCGTTGCGGTTCAAGGACTGGACACCCCGCCTGCGGCGCGGGGCACCTCCGGCGGAGGCGTCGGGGGAGGAGCAGCGTGAGCCGGAGCGGGTCCCGGTGCCGGTGCCGGGCCCGGCACCGGCAGACGCCTCGTCTCCTCGGAGCTGACCGCTCCACAGCAATTGAAGGCCCCCGACCCGAACACGGCGGACGTGAGGGCTTTCTGTCGTCTGCACGGGGTAGATTTCTTCTCAGACGATCGTGGAGGAGACAGCCATGGCCACTCATGACAGCGGCGGCCAGTCGCAGTCCGGCAAGTCCCGTCAGGGCGAGGAAATCGAGGACGTCACCACCGAGGCGAACCCCGAGGTGGCCGAGCGGCACGCCGAGATCACCGAGGACGTCGACGACCTCCTCGGGCCCCCACGACCGAACTCGTGATCGCCCGCCACGGCGAAGCCGCCTGCAATGTCGCCGGAATCGTCGGCGGCAAGCGGGGC
>NZ_JBEYSL010000675.1:0-2955 GCF_040642735.1 Micromonospora sp. NPDC047753
GCCGGTCAGCTACGCACCTGGGTGGACGGGACCGCCATTCCCGGGCTGACTGCGGACGGCGCACCGACACACGACATCGACGGGAGCTGGTCCGACCACCTGTGCTTGGGTACGCGTCTCAGCCAAGCTTGGCCCGGAAGAGTTCCAGGGTGCGGGCCCAGGCGCTGGCAGCGGCGCGCTGGTCGAACGCCTCCGGCCGGTCGTCGTTGAAGAAGGCGTGCGAGGTGCCCGGGTAGTCGTAGAGGTGGCAGTCGCCGCCGGCCTCCTCGATGGCCCGCCGGGCGGTCTGCACGCCCTCGGCGGCCGAGGTGCCGTCTTCTTCGGAGCAGTGGATGACAGCCGCCTTGCCGGCGTAGTCGGCCCAGTCGGGACGCATCGACTCCCACGGCAGCACGGGATAGAAACCGGCGGTCGCGACGATCCGCTCGGAGATGGTCGCCGACCAGAGGGCCAGGCTGCCACCAGCGCAGAAGCCCACGGCACCGACCTTACCGGTGACCTCGGGCCGCCCGGCCAGATAGTCGGCCGCTCCGGCGATGTCCTTCGCCGCCTCGTCCATCCGCATCGCCAGCAGGAGCCGCTGCGCCTCGTCCGGCTCGCTGGTCGTCTCACCGTGGTAGAAGTCCGGGGCGAGGGCGACGAAACCGGCCTCGGCGAACCGGTCCGCCACCGACCGGATGTGCGGGACCAGACCCCACCATTCCTGAATGACGATGACGGCGGGGCTGGCCGTGCCGCTGGCGGGTATCGCGAGATACCCCTCGCTCGCGCCCCCGTTGCTGCGGTAGCTCACCATTTCGCCCATGGGCCGTCCTCCTAGCGGTCAGTCATCGTTGGCTGGTCGCCCAGTGGTCCTACGTGCCGGTAGCCTGCCACGCCACGCGGCCCTCGGGAAGACGCCGGAACAGTGGCATTCACCTCCTGTTCGCCCCCCGGTGACTCCGGGTACGCCGACGGCGGCGGGGTCTGCTCCCGCCGCCGTCGATGCCGAGCTACCGCTGTGGTCAGACCTTCTTGGTCAGGCAGAGCACGTAGCCCGTCTTGCCCGGCTCGATGCTGGAGAAGATGTACCCCTCCTGGCCCTCCTTGAAGAACTGGGTGCAGGTGGTGTCGGCCTTCGCCTGCGCCTCGCTCTGGCCGTCCACCCGACCGACCACGTTGTACGCCGCGTCGGTGGAGGTGCACGCCACGACCTTGGCGCCGTCGACCTCCTCCTGCTCGGTGCCGGTGACCTCGGGCAGCTCGGCGATGCAGTCGCCAGTCTTGGCGTCCGCCGTCGCGTCCTTGTTGAAGAAGTTGCCGATCGCCGAGGCGACACCGAACTTCAGGCCGGCGATGACGACGACGGCGAGGATCGCACCGACGATGCCGAGGACCTTCTTCGCACCGGACTTCTCCGCCTTCGGCTCGGTCGCCTGCGACGTCTCGGCCGCCTGGGTCTCGGCGGCCTGCGACGTCTCGGGCGCCTGCGCCTCGGCGGCTACAGGCGTCTCGGCGGCTTGCGACGTTTCGGGCGCCTGTGCCTCGGCGGGTACAGGCGTCTCGGCGGCTTGGGGCGTCGCGGCGGCCGGCTCCGGCTCGACCGACCGCTGCTGGGGCACGGCAGGCTGCGGCGCGGCCGCTTGCGGCGTCTCGACGGCCGGCTCAGGGTTTGCGGCGTCGGGCGCGGGGGGCGGTGCGACCTGCTCTGGCACGGGGGTTCCTTCCGAGGGGTTGATGAGCAGACGACACCGTAACGATCATTGATTTCCGGTGCCGTCCCGCTCGCCTCGTCCGTTCAGCCATTTCCCAGCATCACCCGCATGATCCAGTTCACACCGTGGTTCAGCTCGTCGGGGTGGGGGTTGGCGTTTCGCTCGACGGCACGCCGGTGGCAGTAGCGGTCGACAGCGGTGGCCCGGTCTGCCCGGCCGTGCCGCTCGGCTCCGGTGGGATGGTCGGGTCCACCGTGCCGCTCGGGTCCGGGGTGGTGGTCGGTGACACGGCCGGGAGAGGCGCGCCCGGCGCACGTGGCACGAAGGGCGCCTGCTCCGGACAGTACGGGTACGCCCGCAGCGCCTGGTTCACGTAGGCGCCTTCCAGGCAGTCCGGGTAGCCGAGCCGGATCGGATTGCCGTTCTGGTCGAAGAGCCGGGCGTTCTCCACCAGTCGGCCCTCGCTGTCGTAGACGAAGACGTCCCGGACCCGGTCGTACTGGCTGTCGACAGCGGTCTGGTCGTAGCCGTAGTCGCCGTAACGCATCCGGTCCTCGGCCTGGATCAGCGCGGCGAACGCGAAGACCACCAGCACCACGCTGGCGACCTGCACGGCCGAGCGCGGCCAGCGGGTCAGCCGGGCCGAACTACGACCGATCCAGATGGAGCCGAGCACGAAGCCGATCAGCATGATCAGGCCAGCCAGCAGCTCACCGCCGAACCTCGGCAGGAGCCCGAACTCGCCACCGGTGGTGATCACGGTGACCAGCATCGCCGCCAGATAGCCGCGCAACACCCACCAGGCCGGGCGCAACAGTCGGAGGAAGTCGCTGGCCGTCTCGTACCCCAGGGGTGGGCCGAGCCGGGTGTCAACGGTGCGCAGCCGGCCGCGGACCCGGGCCATCGCGCTCGCCACCCGCTGGTCGAGGTTGCGCCCGCTGCCCGGTGCCGCGCCGGCCGCGGCGCGCAGCTCGGCGGCGTACGTCTCAGGCTCGCCCAACCGCTCGACCAGGGTGCCCTCGGACTCGGCGGCGACCTCGGTGAGGTGGTCGGCGAGATCCTCGGTCAACTCGTCGCGTTGCCCGGACGGCAGGTCGGCCAGAGCGGCCCGGACCCGCGCCACATAGTCGGTGATCTCCTGCTCCGCGACGGTCATGCCGCCAACCCCCGATCGTCGAGCAAGGCGTCCATTGTGGTGGCGAACGAGCGCCAGAGCTTGCCGGAGCGGGTCAGCTGGTCACGCCCCGCCGCGTTGAGTGAG
>NZ_JBEYSL010000676.1:0-2925 GCF_040642735.1 Micromonospora sp. NPDC047753
GATCAAGAAGATCAAGACGGGCTACACCACCGACGCCGACGCCCTGCAGTGGCTCTACGCGCAGCAGCCGCACCCGGTGCTGGCCCACCTGCTGCGTCACCGCGACGTTGCCAAGCTCAAGTCGACAGTCGACGGGCTGCTGAAGTCGGTCTCCGACGACGGCCGGATCCACACCACCTTCAACCAGACCGTGGCGGCCACCGGTCGGCTCTCCTCCACCGAGCCCAACCTGCAGAACATCCCGATCCGCACCGAGGAGGGCCGTCGGATCCGTCGGGCCTTCGTGGTGGGAGACGGCTACGAGTCTCTGCTCACCGCCGACTACAGCCAGATCGAGATGCGCATCATGGCGCACCTCAGCTCGGACGACGCGTTGATCGACGCGTTCAACTCCGGCGCCGACTTCCACGCCGCCACCGCCTCGTCGGTCTTCGGGGTGCCGCTCGGCGAGGTCACCCCCGACCAGCGCCGCAAGATCAAGGCCATGAACTACGGCCTGGCGTACGGCCTGAGCGCCTTCGGCCTGTCCCAACAGCTCAGCATCAGCACCGAAGAGGCGCGCGGGCTGATGGAGAACTACTTCGCCGGCTTCGGTGGGGTGCGCGACTACCTCCAGCAGGTGGTCGCCCGGGCCCGCCAGGACGGCTACACCTCCACCATCCTCGGCCGACGCCGCTACCTGCCCGACCTGGTCAGCGACAACCGGCAGCGCCGTGACATCGCGGAGCGGATGGCGCTCAACGCCCCCATCCAGGGCTCCGCCGCCGACATCATCAAGGTGGCGATGCTGCACGTCGACACCGCGCTCCGCGAGGCTGGGCTGGGCTCACGGATGCTGTTGCAGGTGCACGACGAGTTGGTCTTCGAGGTCGCGCCGGGTGAGCGGGAAGCGTTGGAGGCCCTGGTCCGGCGGGAGATGGGCGAGGCTCACCCGTTGTCGGTGCCGCTGGAGGTGTCGGTCGGTCTGGGCCGGGACTGGAACAGCGCCGATCACTGATCTTTGTGCTTGTGGTGGTGGGGGTTGCGGTGTGGGGTGCCCCGGAACCCCTGACTACTTCATGGGGTCGTGGCCCCAGTTCATGAGCGACCAGCGCCATTTGGTGTCGCGGACGTTGCCGGACGGGCGCTGCGCCATGTGCCGGCGTACGTAGCCGACGACCTTGCGCATGTGCTTGTAGTCGCCCTCGGACAGATCGCCGCGTTTGCGACGGAGCAAGTTGATGATCTTCCGGCCGGACTCGTGCCCGACGGACTCGCCACCACCCGCACGACCGCCCTTGTGCCAGCCGACCTGTTTCGACTCGTCGGTCTCCAGCCACGTGGACAGCTCGCCGGGCTTCATGTTCACCGCCTCGGTGAACTCCCGGTAGGTGTCCCGGCCCTCGTCACTCTTACTCATGGCGCAGCGCCTCGGGGCGGTGGGCCACGTCGCGGCCCGTGCCCTCACTGCGGACCCGGTACTGCGGGTCGTCGGGGGCCGCGTTCACCGCGCGCCCGCTGACCCTGGTCCGCTCGGTGATCGTCTCCTGCACCACGCCGTACGCGCGGCTGCCGTGGGCCGACCAGGAGACATGGTCGCCCTTGTGGAATCTCGGTTCGGCCATGGTCCTCGGCTACCCGACCCGGCTGGGGCGAAACGGCTACGGCGTGATCTCGGCGACCGGCAGCTTAATGTCGAACGGCTCAGCCAACTCGATCACGTCGGCACCGTCGGCGACCAGCTCGTACTGCCGCTCACCGCCCGGACCCACCCGATCGCCGATCCGGTACGCGTACACGTGCACCGGGTCCTGCTCGATCCGCCAGTAGAACGGGATGCCCGCGGCGGCGTACTCACCCGGTTTCGCGAACCGGTCGATCCGTCGCGTTCCCGGCGAGACGATCTCCACGGCGAGCAGGACGTCTGATGGCCGCAGGGTAGATCGGTTGGACGGCACCTCAGCGCGGCAGACCAGGACGTCCGGCTGACGGCTGGTGTTGGGGCTGAGCCCGACTCCGACGGCCTGTGAGACCCGCAGGTGGGCCGGCGCGTGCGTGTGGAGCCACATACGCAGCAGAAACGAGATGTCTTGATGGCCCAGGGTGGGGGAGGGTGTCACCTGGATAACTCCGTCGACGAGTTCGACGCGGGGGGCGTCCGCCGGCAGGGTGAGCAGGTCCTCCAGCGTGTAGTCGGCACGCTGCTGCCGCATCGGATCCGGACACCAGGGGCCAGGTGATGTCGGGACGGGCTCGGCGCTCATGGGCACGAGCCTACCGGCGGTCGATGGCTCGCACGTCGGACAACGGGTGCGGCGCTCACGCGGCGGGCTTCTCGGTGACGAAGATGGCGGTGCCGGGGAAGAGTCGTCCGCGCAGTGGGCTCCACTGCCCCCAGATCCCCTCGTGTCCCTCCGGCCACTCCGGCTCCACCAGGTCCAACAGCCGGAACCCGGCACCGACCAGCTCGCGGATCCGGTCACCGAGGGTGCGGTGCTGCTCGACGTAGGTGGCCACGCCGGTCTCGTCCTGCTCGACGTACGGGGAGCGGTCGAAGTACGAGTGCACGGCCGTCAGGCCGCCCTCGCCGGGGTCGTCGAGGAAGATCCACCGCATCGGGTGGGTCACCGAGAACACCCACCGGCCACCCGGGCGCAGCACCCGGTGCACCTCGGCGAGCAGCGCCGCCGAGTCGTCCACGAACGGGATCGCGCCGAACGCGGTACAGGCGACGTCGAACGACCGGTCGGCGAACGGCAGGGCGAGCGCGTCGGCCTGCACCAGCGGTACGCGTACCCCGGTGCGGTCAGCGGCCTCGGCGGCGTGCCGCAGCATGCCGGCGGACAGGTCGAAGGCGACCGGCCGGGCACCCTGGGTGGCGAGCCAGCGGGCGGCGGCCGCGGCGCCGGCACCCACCTCCAGCACCCGCCGCCCCGACACGTCGCC